>VBCZ01000166.1 GCA_005889025.1 Betaproteobacteria bacterium | reverse complement strand
GCGGCGACCGCTGCTTCGGCGCGCGGACGGTCGCGCGCATGCTCAAGCCACACCTGGGGCTGGGCGATGTCCGGTGGAACATCGCCGACGATGCTCGACACGTGTTCGTTGAAAACATGTGCGGCGATGCCCGCCTGCTGCAGGCGGTGCAGCAGCAGGTAGGCGTCGAACCGGTTAATCGCGGTGTAAAAGCGCTCCATCTCGCGTCTACGCTCGTTCCGTCAGCCCCCTAGGCATCGCGATGCAATTGCCAGCGCCAGGCATCGGCGCACATCGCGTCGAGCCCGCGTCGCGCCACCCAGCCCAGGGTCACACGCGCGGCGGAAGCATCGGCGACGCATATCGCTACGTCACCCGCCCGACGCGGCGCCATGCGCCGCGTGATCGGCTTGCTGCAAGCCCGCTCGAACGCCGCGATGGCCTCAAGGACGGAATAGCCGCGTGAGGTCCCCAAGTTGAGCGTCGTCACTCCGGCAGCGCGCTGAAGGTGCGCAAGCGCCGCAACATGCGCTTCGGCGAGGTCGACGACATGGATGTAATCGCGAACGCCGGTGCCGTCGGGCGTGGGCCAATCCGAACCGAAAACGGCGATCTCGGGCAGCTTGCCCGCGCCGACCTGCGCAAGAATCGGCATGAGATTGTTGGGCGTCGCCGACGGCGCCTCGCCGATCCGGCCTGAAGCATGCGCCCCCGCGGGATTGAAATAACGCAGCAGCGCGACGCGCCAGGCGGGGTCGGAGCGAGCGAGATCGCGCAGCAGCTGCTCGATCATGAGCTTGGTTCTGCCGTAGACGCTCTCGGGCATGAGCGGCGCATCCTCGGCGATCGGATTGCTGCCGGCCTGTCCATAGACGGTCGCCGAGGAGCTGAACACGATCGTCTTCACGCCTGCGTCCGCCATCGCTTCGGCAAGCGCTATGGTGCCCCCGATGTTGCTGTCGTAATACGCGAGCGGCCGCGATTCGCTCTCGCCGACGGCCTTCAAACCCGCACAATGCACGACGGCGGCAACGGCGTGCTCGGACAGCGTTCCGGCGAGAAGACGCCGGTCGCGAATGTCGCCCGTCACGCACGGGACGTCGTGCCCGGTGATTTCGGAAAGCCGAGGTACGACCGAAGGCGAGCTGTTTGAAAAGTCGTCGACGATGAGGGGCGCATAGCCCGCCGCAGACAACTCGATGACGATATGCGAGCCGATGTACCCCGCGCCGCCGGTAACGAGGATCTTGTCGGTCATGGCGCTATCTTACGTGAGTGAGGGGAGGGATAAAAAACCGGGCTCGCAGCCCGGTTCGTTGGATGGAAAACGCCGATTTACGGCGTGGCCCTGGCGCTCTTCTTCTCTTTGGCAGTCTTTTTTTCCTTTGTGCCCTTCGCTTCCTTTGAGCCCTTCGCTTCCTTTGGGCTCTTCGCTTTCTTGGCGCCCTCTGCTTTCTTGGCGGGTTTGCCTTTAGCGGCACCGGATGCTTTATCGGCGTGCTCGTCGGTATCTGCGCCCGCCTCCGGCGATCCATCAACTCGACGATGGCCATCGGTGCATTGTCGCCGATACGAAACCCGAACTTGAGTATGCGCAAATAGCCGCCCGGCCGCGTAGCGTAGCGCGGTCCTAGCTCCGCGAAAAGCTTGGTCACTACTTCCCGGTCGCGCAATCGATCGAAGGCCAGACGGCGGTTCGACAACGTCGCGGTCTTGCCCAAGGTGATAAGCGGCTCGGCAACGCGGCGCAGCTCTTTCGCCTTGGGCAGCGTCGTCTTGATGACTTCGTGCGTCAGGAGCGAATTGGTCATGTTCCGCAGCATCGCAAGCCGGTGGCTGCTGGTGCGGTTGAGCTTGCGTAATCCGTGGCGGTGTCTCATTTACTTTCCTTGAGGAGCTGCAGCCGGGCCAATCAGCGTTGGCCTCTCTCGCTACGCGCCCAGATTTCGTGCTACGGACGATCGAGATTGGCAGGCGGCCAGTTCTCGAGCTTCATGCCCAATGACAGGCCGCGCGTCGCCAGCACTTCCTTGATCTCGTTGAGCGATTTGCGCCCGAGGTTCGGCGTCTTCAGCAGCTCGGTCTCGGTGCGCTGGATCAAATCGCCGATGTAATAGATGTTCTCGGCCTTGAGGCAATTCGCCGAGCGCACGGTGAGCTCGAGATCGTCGACCGGACGCAGCAGGATCGGATCGACCTGCGGCATCGAGCGCTGCTCGATAGGCGCTTCGGTACCCTTCAAGTCGGCGAACACGCCGAGCTGCTCGACCAGGATGCTCGCAGCGTAGCGGATCGCCTGCTCAGGCTCGATGACGCCGTTGGTCTCGATGTCCATCACCAGCTTGTCGAGATCGGTGCGCTGCTCCACACGCGCGCTCTCGACGGAGTAGCTGACGCGGCGAACCGGCGAGAACGACGCGTCGAGCAGGATGTTGCCGATGCTGCGTCCGCCTTCCGGTTTGATTCGCACTGTCGCGGGTTGATAGCCGCGCCCCTTCTCCACCTTGATCTCCATCTCGATCTTGCCCCCCGCGGTCAGGTTCGCGATCAGGTGATCAGGATTGATGATCTCGACATCGTGATTGGGCTCGATGTCCGCGGCCGTTACCGGGCCCTCCCCGGTCTTGGCGAGCTTGAGGGTGACGTGGTCGCGATTGTGCAGCTTGAGAACGACGCCCTTCAGGTTCAGCAGAACGTCGACGACGTCCTCCTGAACGCCGTCCAGCGCGGAATATTCGTGCAGCACGCCGGTAATCTTGACCTCGGTCGGCGCGTAGCCCGGCATGGATGAGAGAAGAACGCGCCTAAGCGCGTTGCCCAGCGTGTGACCATACCCACGCTCGAACGGCTCCATCACTACCTTGGCGTGAAACGGAGACGTGCTTTGCACGTCGATGATGCGCGGTTTCAAAAAAGCGTTGCTCTGCATGCGAAAGTCCTTAAAGCGAAACCCGGGCAAACCCCTGGCCCCTTGGGGAAAAAAGACGCGTCGGTTACTTCGAGTAAAGCTCGACGACGAGACTTTCGTTGATGTCCTGACCGAATTCGGAACGGTCCGGCGCACCCTTGAACGTACCGGTCAACTTTTTCACGTCGACACTTACCCATGACGGGAAGCCGATCTTCTCGGCCAGCTGCAATGCATCGACGATGCGGAGCTGCGTCTTCGCAGCGTCCTTGACAGCGACAACGTCGCCGGCCTTGACCAGCGCCGACGGGATATTGAGGATCTTTCCGTTGACCGTCAGGGCGCGATGCGAGACCAGCTGACGCGCCTCGGCGCGCGTCGAGCCGAAGCCCATCCGGTAGACCACGTTATCGAGCCGCGATTCGAGCAGACGCAGCAGGTTCTCGCCGGTCGAGCCCTTGCCCTGCGCGGCCATCATGAAATAGCGCCTGAATTGACGCTCGAGAATGCCGTAGGTGCGGCGAAGCTTCTGCTTTTCGCGCAGCTGAGTTTGCACTTGGAGTCGAGCGATCGACGCGCGCTTTTCAGGAAAAGGTCGGTGCCTTCCCGTCGCGCGAGCTTGCATTTGGGTCCAATGTATCGAGCCATAATGTCCTTTTCATCGGACAAAAGTAAAAACCTACTTTTGTCCGGATTAGTTACCTGCGAATCGCGGGCGAAGCCCGTCGATTCGCAGCGGCAACTACCACGAAAACCCTCTCATCAAATCCGGCGGCGCTTCGGAGGGCGGCAGCCGTTGTGCGGCACCGGGGTCACGTCGGAAATGCTGGTGATCTTGAGTCCCAGCGCGTTTAGCGCACGCACCGCGGACTCGCGCCCCGGGCCGGGGCCCTTGATTCGCACTTCGAGATTCTTGACGCCGCATTCCTGCGCCGCCTTGCCCGCCGACTCGGCGGCAACCTGAGCGGCAAATGGCGTCGACTTGCGCGATCCCTTGAATCCCGCGCCTCCAGACGTCGCCCACGACAGCGCGTTGCCCTGGCGGTCGGTGATCGTGATGATCGTGTTGTTGAACGACGCGTGGATATGCGCAACCCCCTCGGAGACGTTCTTCTTGACTTTCTTGCGGGTCCGCGTGACGGTTGTCTTGGTCGGTGCTTGTGCCATTCGTTATGTCCTTGATCCTTGTTCGGTCCGCTCTAACTTGACTTGCTGCCGGGCGCGGGCTTGGCCGGTGGCGCGCTGCTGCGCATCGAGGTGGCCTGGCGCGCCTTTCGCGGCCCCTTGCGGGTGCGGGCGTTGGTGCGCGTGCGCTGACCGCGCACCGGTAGGCCCTTGCGGTGACGCACACCTCGATAGCAGCCGAGGTCCATCAGCCGCTTGATGCTCATCGTCACCTCGCGCCGCAGGTCGCCTTCGACCGTATAGCGGCCCACCAGTTCGCGCAGCTTGTCCATCTGCGCGTCGGAAAGGTCCTTGATCTTGGCGGACGGGCTGACGCCCGACGCGATGCAGATCTGCTTCGCGCGAGGACGCCCGATGCCATAGATCGCCGTCAGCGCGATTTCCGCATGCTGATGATTCGGTATGTTGACGCCTGCGATACGTGCCATTTGCGTACCTTGTAATTCGTTAGGTTAGCCTTGCCGCTGCTTGTGCCGCGGGTCCGTGCAGATCACCCGCACGACGCCGTTGCGCCGGATGATCTTGCAGTTGCGGCAGATCTTTTTCACCGAAGCCAATACCTTCATGTCTCTTCCCCTCAGCCCTTGCAACGCGCCCTCAATGGCGCCACCGATATCACTACGTCGTCTGATCCCTGAATCACTTCGCCCGGAAAATGATCCGCGCCCGGGAGAGATCGTACGGCGTCAGGTCCACCGTCACCTTGTCGCCCGGCAGAATCTTGATGTAGTGCATGCGCATCTTTCCCGAAATATGTCCCAGCACCACGTGTCCGTTCTCCAGCTTTACCCGGAACGTCGCATTGGGCAGCGTCTCCAGGACCTCACCTTGCATCTGTATCGTTTCTTCCTTCGCCATCCGATCACCAGCCAGTCGCGAAGCGACTCATTCCATTTCCCCTCGCCCGCCTGCGGGAGAGGGGGAAGGGGTGAGGGACCGGCCAGTCGAGAAGCGGGCAGTCATCACGGCTCTCATCGTGTCGGCAGCCCACCCTTGAAATTCGCCTTTTTGAGCAGGCTCTCGTATTGCTGCGACATGATGTAGGCCTGTACCTGCGTCATGAAGTCCATGGTCACCACGACGATGATCAGGAGCGAAGTCCCACCGAAGTAGAAGGGCACGTTTTTCCATGCGATCAGGAAGTTCGGGATAAAGCACACCACGACCAGATAGATGGAGCCGAGCAGCGTCAGACGCAAGGTGATCTTCTCGATGTACTTCGCGGTCTGCTCGCCCGGCCGGTATCCTGGGATGAACGCGCCGCTCTTCTTCAGGTTCTCAGCGGTCTCCTTCGGGTTGTACTGGAGCGCCGTGTAGAAAAAGCAGAAAAAGATGATCGCAGAGGCGTAGAGGATCTCGTGCACGGGCTGACCCGGCGCCAGCGTCGCCGCGAGATCGCGCAGCCAGATCGTGTTCTCGCTCGAGCCGAACCACTGCGCCATGGTCGCCGGAAAAAGAATGATCGACGACGCAAAAATCGGCGGAATCACACCGGCCATGTTGAGCTTGAGCGGCAGGAACGACTGCTGACCGGCGTAGACCTTGTTGCCGACCTGTCGCTTGGCGTAGTTGACCTGGATCTTGCGCATCGCGCGCTCGACGAACACGACGAAGGCGGTGACCCCGACGACAAGCGCGACGATGCCGAGCACAAGCAGCACCGAGTAGGCGCCCGTGCTCACCTGCTCGAGCGTCTGCCCGATCGCCCGTGGCAGGCCCGCCGCGATCCCCGCGAAAATGATGAGGGATATGCCATTGCCCAGACCGCGCTCGGTGATCTGCTCGCCAAGCCACATCAGGAACATCGTTCCGGTGACGAGCGTCGTCGCCGAAAGGAATCGGAACGCGACGCCGGGATCGATGACGAGCCCCGGCTGAGCCTCGAGCGCAATCGAGATTCCAAGACCCTGGAAGAACGCGAGTCCCAGCGTCGCATATCTGGTGTACTGGGTGATCTTGCGCCGGCCCGACTCACCCTCCTTCTTCAGCGCCTCGAGCGTGGGAACGACCACTGTGCACAACTGCATGATGATCGACGCCGAGATATACGGCATGATCCCGAGCGCGAAAATGGAAAAGCGCGAAAGCGCGCCGCCCGAGAAGACATTGAACAAGCCGAGGATCCCGCCTTGCTGTGAGCGGAACAATTCGTCGAGCACCGACGCGTTGATCCCCGGGACGGGAATATGCGTTCCGATGCGGAAGACAACGAGAGCGGCGAGCAGGAACAGCAGACGCTTTTTCAGGTCCGCGTAACGACTGCCGCTCTTCAGTGCCGGATTGAACGTCGCCAATTTAGGTTTCCGTGTTATTCCGCGAGACTTCCGCCCGCGGCTTCGATTGCCGCGCGTGCACCCTTGGTCGCCAGCATGCCGGTGAGCTTGACGGCTTTCTTTATCTCGCCGGTGCGAATGACCTTGACCGTTTTCGCCAGCGAGGGGACCAGTCCCGCGGCTTTCAGAGCGAGCACATCGATTTCGACAAGGGGAAGCCTGGCGAGGTCGGAAAGCCGGACTTCGGCGGTGTCGCCGCGCGACGGCGAAACAAAGCCGCGCTTGGGCAAGCGGCGCTGCAGCGGCATCTGACCGCCTTCGAAGCCGACCTTGTGAAACCCGCCTGAGCGGGATTTCTGGCCCTTGTTTCCGCGGCCCGCGGTCTTGCCGAGCCCCGAGCCGATGCCGCGCCCGACCCGCTTTCTGGCCTTGTTGCTGCCGGCAGCGGGCTTGATGGTGTTCATCCGCATGGTCGTATCTTTCAGCCTTTGGACTCGGTGACTTTAAGCATGTAGCCGATCTTGTTGATCATGCCGCGCGTCTGCGGCGTGTCGGCGACCTCGACCGAGTGGCTGCGCCACTTGAGCCCGAGACCGCGCACGGTCCCGCGGTGATCGGGCTTCTTCCCCATCAGTCCGCGGACCAGCGTCACACGCAGCTTCTTCGTCGCAGTCATGGCCTTACGCTTCCGTCAATTGCTCGACCGTCAAACCGCGCTTGGCAGCGATTTCGGCCGGCGCATTGCAGTTTTCCAGCGCATTGAGCGTTGCCCGCACGATGTTGTACGGGTTTGTGGAGCCGTGACACTTGGCGAGGATGTTGGTCACGCCGACGACGTCGAACACCGCGCGCATCGGTCCGCCGGCGATGATGCCGGTGCCCTCCGAGGCGGGCTGCATGAATACTCTGGTCGCGCCATGCCTCCCCTGCACTGCGTGGTGCAGGGATCCGCTCTTCAAGCGCACCTTGATCATCCGCCGCCGCGCCTCTTCCATCGCCTTCTGCACCGCGACAGGCACTTCCTTGGCTTTTCCCTTGCCCATGCCGACGCGACCATCGCCGTCGCCGACCACCGTCAGCGCGGCGAACGCAAGAATCCGTCCACCCTTCACGACCTTGGTGACGCGGTTGATGCTGATCATCTTCTCGCGCAGGCCGTCGCCGCGATCGTCCTGCTGCTGCCTGCCGCCTTGTTGCCTGCCCATAGGCTTTGCCATAGTCGATCCTGTTCGCTTCTCGAGGCGCTAGAACTTCAGGCCGCCCTCACGGGCGGCCTCGGCCAGCGCCTTCACGCGGCCGTGATACTTGAATCCCGCCCGGTCGAACGCGACCGTGTCGATGCCCAGCGATTTCGCCTTCTCGGCGATACGTTTGCCGATGATCGCTGCCGCAGACTTGTTGCCGCCGTTCTTGAGGTCCTTCCGGACGTCGCCCTCGACGGTGGATGCGCTGGCGAGAACACGGTTGCCTTCCGGCGCGACGATCTGCGCGTAGATGTGGCAATTCGACCGGCTGACCACCAGCCGGGTCGCACACTGCTCGGAGATGCGCAAGCGCGTCTTGCGCGAGCGGCGTATGCGGGCGTCTTTCTTGTTCATGGCCTCATATCCCCAGCTTACTTTTTCTTGGTCTCTTTGATCACCACGCGCTCTCCAACGTAGCGCACCCCCTTGCCCTTGTACGGCTCGGGCGGACGGTACGCGCGGATCTCGGCGGCGACTTGGCCCACCTGTTGCTTGTCGATGCCCTTGACCACGATCTCGGTCTGCACGGGCGTTTCCACTTTCACGCCCTTGGGCATCTTGTGCACGACCGGGTGCGAAAAGCCCAGCGAGAGGTTGAGCCTGTCTCCTGCCGCCTGTGCCCGATAGCCGACGCCGACCAGCGAAAGCTTCTTTTCGTAGCCGTTGGTGACGCCCTTGACCATGTTGGCCACCAGCGCCCGCAGCGTGCCGTGCATCGCGTTGGCTTCTTCGGTGGCTGCCTTGAACACCAGCGTGTCGCCGTCCTTCTCGACGGAAAGCGCCTCGCCGAAGCGCTGCGACAACGTGCCCAACGGCCCCTTGACCGAGATTTCCCCCTCGCCCAAGGTCACTTCGACCTTCGGCGGCAACTTGATCGGATTGGCTCCAATGCGCGACATGGCTTAAGCCCCTACCTCGAAAATCGCGCAGCGATGTCGACGCTTCCCTCGCCCGTCGGGAGAGGAGGGGGGTGAAGGAAGCCGTTCACTGCGGTCGAATGTCTTCATCTCTGTTCCTGGTCATCGACGAATGGCTAGGCAACGATGCAAAGCACTTCGCCGCCGACGCCGGTCGCGCGCGCCTTGCGGTCGGTCATCACACCATGCGAAGTCGAAACGATTGCGATGCCCAGGCCGTTCATCACGCGAGGAATGTCGTCCTTGCCCTTGTAAATGCGAAGCCCCGGCTTCGACACCCGCTCGATCTTCTCGATGACAGGGCGCCCGGCGTAGTACTTGAGAGCAATTTCGAGCTGAGGTTTCGCCTCGTCGCCGACGACGGCGAATCCTTCGATATAGCCCTCGTCCTTCAGCACCTTGGCGATCGCCAGCTTGACCTTGGACGTCGGCATCTGGACCGTGGCCTTCTCAGCGAGTTGCGCATTGCGGATGCGCGTCAGCATGTCGGCGATCGGATCAGTCATGCTCATGTGTTCACCTCAACCTCATTCGCTCTCGTGGGTCGCTCAAATCGACCGCGTTTACCAGCTTGCCTTGACCACACCGGGAATCTCTCCGCGCATGGCGATCTCGCGGAGCTTGTTGCGGCCCAGCCCGAATTTACTGTACACGCCGCGCGGACGGCCGGTCAGCTTGCAGCGGTTGCGCAGTCGCGTGGGGCTGGAATTGCGCGGAAGCTGCTGCAGCTTGTGCCGCGCAGCGAGCCGGGCCTCTTCGGAAAGCTTGGTGTTTTCGATGTTCGCCTTCAGCTCGGCGCGCTTCTTGGCGTATTTCTTCACAATCTTGCGGCGCTTCAGGTCGCGGTTGACGACAGAGGTCTTTGCCATGGCGCTCTCAGTTCTTGAACGGGAACTTGAATGCGGAGAGCAGAGCCTTGGCCTCGGCATCGCTCTTCGCGGTGGTCGTTATGGTGATGTTCATCCCGCGGATCGCGTCGATCTTGTCGTATTCGATCTCGGGAAAGATGATCTGCTCCTTGACGCCCATGTTGAAATTTCCGCGGCCGTCGAACGAGCGCGCTGATACACCTCGAAAGTCGCGTACGCGAGGCAGCGCGATCGACACCAATCGATCGAGGAACTCATACATCCGCTCCTGCCGCAGCGTGACCATGCAGCCGATCGGATAGCCGGTGCGGATCTTCCACACCGCAATCGACTTCTTAGCCTTGGTGATCACCGGCTTCTGACCGGAGATCTTCTGCATGTCGCCGACAGCATTCTCCAGGATCTTCTTGTCCGCGATGGCCTCGCCGACGCCCATGTTGAGGACGATCTTCTTAAGCCGCGGAACCTGCATTCCGGACTTGTATCCGAACTGCGCTGTCAGCGCAGGGACGACTTCCTTTTTGTAGACTTCCTTCAGACGCGCGGCCATCGTCAGGCTCCGAGCACTTCGCCGTTCGATTTGTAAAAACGCACCTTTCGGCCGTCGTCGAGCGTGCGAAATCCGACGCGGTCCGGTTTCTGAGTGACCGGGTTGTAGATCGCCACATTGGACACATGAATCGGCATCTCCTTGGTGAGAATGCCGCCTTGCTGGTTCTTCATCGGATTCGGACGCGTGTGCTTCTTCACCTGGTTCACTCCCGCGACAACGACGTGCTCGGCGTCGATGATTTGCTTGACGTCGCCACGCTTGCCCTTGTCGCGGCCGGCGATCACGACCACGCTATCGCCTTTCCGGATCCTTCGGATCGTCATAGGACCTCCGGCGCGAGCGACACGATCTTCATGAAGCGCTCGGTGCGCAACTCGCGAGTCACCGGCCCGAAAATTCGCGTGCCGATCGGCTCCAGCTTGGGATTCAGCAGCACGGCCGCATTGGTGTCGAACTTGATCTTCGCTCCGTCGTCCCGCCGCACGCCCTGTCGCGTCCGAACGACGACCGCGTTGTAGATCTCGCCTTTCTTGACCCGGCCGCGCGGCGCCGCATCCTTGACGGTGACCTTGATGACATCGCCGATGTGCGCGTACCGGCGCTTGGAGCCCCCAAGCACCTTGATGCACATCACCTGGCGGGCACCGGTGTTATCGGCGACTTCCAGCATTGTCTGCATCTGGATCATTACGACATCTCCAACTTAATCCGCTGCGCATCGCAATCGCGGCGGCCAGTTTTGGACCCGTCCGGGTGTGCGCCGCCGCCTTCGAAAAGCCTCGCAAGTCAAAGGCCGAATTGTCCGAACTGCCAAACATTACGCGGGCGGCAGGCGAAGCTGATAAGTATGGCAGGATTTATGCTTTCCCGCAACTCCAACAGCGAATCAAACACTTAAATAAGCTTTGCCTTCTCGATCAGTCGGCGCACCCGCCAAGCTTTGGTCTTGGCCAACTTCCGGCAGGCCTCTATTTCCACGAGGTCGCCTTCCTTGTATTCGTTCTTTTCATCATGAACGTGATATTTGTTCGAGCGTGTCACGACCTTGCCATACAGCGGATGCTTGACGCGCCGCTCGACCAGCACCGTGACGGTCTTGTCCATCTTGTCGCTGACCACGCGACCGATCTGGGTTTGAATCAAGCTTCCCTTGCCAGCCGGCTGCGCGGGCTGAGTGGTCGCCACATCCTGGTTTGAATCGATCATTTTTGCACCGCCTTCGATGTCTGATGCAGCCGCGTACGCACCCGCGCGATATCCCGCCGGACGGCAGGCAGCTTTGCGTGATTGGTAAGCTGCTGCGTCGCTTTCTGCATGCGCAGACCGAACTGCTCGCGCAGCAGCGCATGCAACTCAGTCGTAAGCTCGTCGCGCGACTTTGCGTTGAGGTCTTTTTTGCGTTCCGAAGTTTTCATTTCCGTCGCTCCTACCCGAGGAGGCGATGCACGAACGTTGTCCTTATCGGCAGCTTGGCCGCCGCCAGGGCAAACGCCTCGCGGGCCAGCGCCTCGCCGACGCCGTCCATTTCATAGAGGACCTTCCCGGGCACGATCTCGGCGACGTAGTACTCGGGATTGCCCTTTCCATTACCCATCCGGACTTCGGCGGGCTTCTGCGAAACCGGCTTGTCCGGAAAAATACGGATCCAGATCCGGCCTCCGCGCTTGATGTGACGCGTCATTGCCCGTCGCGCTGCCTCGATCTGTCGCGAGGTCAAGCGGCCACGGGTGGTCGCCTTGAGACCATATTCGCCGAAGCTGACCTTGGCGCCGACGGTCGCAACACCCTTGTTGCGTCCCTTCTGCTCCTTGCGGTATTTCCTTCTAGCTGGCTGTAGCATTCTTCACTCCCGGGGCCTTGCGCACACGTTTCGCCGGCTCCGGCGGGGGCGGTGGCGCGATCTGCGGCTCGGCGTTGTGCGGCAACACCTCGCCCTTGAACACCCAAACCTTGATGCCGATGACGCCGTAGGTCGTCTTCGCTTCGGCAAAACCGTAATCGATGTCGGCGCGCAGCGTATGCAGTGGCACGCGGCCTTCGCGATACCACTCGGTGCGCGCGATCTCGATGCCGTTGAGCCGGCCCGAGCTCATGATCTTGATGCCCTGCGCGCCAAGTCGCATCGCGTTTTGCATCGCGCGCTTCATCGCGCGCCGGAACATGATCCGTTTCTCGAGCTGTTGCGCGATCGAGTCGGCAACCAGCTGCGCATCGATCTCCGGTTTGCGGATCTCCTCGATGTTCAGGCCCACCTCGGTCCCCATCATCTTTCGCAGGTTCGAGCGCAGCGTCTCGATGTCCTCGCCCTTCTTGCCGATGACCACGCCGGGCCGCGCGCTGTGAATGGTGATGCGGGCGTTCTTCGCGGGCCGCTCGATCGTGATCTTTCCAACCGAGGCGTGCGACAATTTCTTCTTGAGATAGTCGCGGACCTTGATATCCTCGTTCAGGATCGTCGGGAAGTGCTTGCTGTTGGCGTACCACTTCGACGCCCAGTTCCGATTGACGGAGAGGCGAAAGCCAGTCGGATGAATTTTCTGTCCCATGTCTGTCCTTATTTTCCGTCACCAACGGTGACGTGAATGTGGCAGGTCTGCTTGAGGATCACGTTGCCGCGACCCTTGGCGCGCGCCGTGAAGCGGCGCAGGTTGGTCGCCTTGTCGACGTAGATCGTCTTTACCTTGAGCTCGTCGATATCCGCGCCTTCGTTGTGCTCGGCGTTCGCGATCGCCGACTCGAGCACCTTCTTGATGATCCTGGCACCCTTCTTGGGGCTGAAAGCGAGCACGTTGAGCGCGCGGTCCACGGGCAGGCCGCGAATCTGATCCGCGACCAGCCGCCCCTTCTGGGCAGAGATACGCACACCGCGCAGGATCGCTTTGGTTTCCATTTGAGCTCCTTACTTCCTCGGCGGCGTCGGCGCGACAACCTTCTTGTCGGCGGAATGCGCCTTGAACGTCCGCGTCAAGGCAAACTCACCGAGCTTGTGCCCGACCATATTCTCCGAGACATATACCGGGATGTGCTGCTTGCCGTTGTGGACCGCGATCGTCAGCCCGACGAAATCCGGTGTGATGGTCGAACGACGCGACCACGTCTTGATGGGGCGCTTGTCCGAGGTCGCCCGCGCCGCTTCCACCTTCGCCTGGAGGTGGTAGTCGACGAACGGCCCCTTCTTGATTGAACGTGCCATGTTTTAACCTTTTTTCGCAGCGTGGCGGCGCCTGACGATCATGCCATCGGTGCGCTTGTTGCGACGCGTTTGATATCCTTTGGTCGGCGTGCCCCACGGCGACATGGGATGGTGCCAGCCGCCACCGCCGTTGGTGCGTCCGCCCATCGGATGGTCCACCGGATTCATGGCGATGCCGCGAACCGTGGGCCGGATCCCGCGCCAGCGATTCGCACCTGCCTTGCCGATCGAGCGCAGGCTATGTTCCTCGTTGCCCACGGTGCCGATGGTGGCGCGGCAGTCGACGTGCACTTTGCGAATTTCGCCCGAGTGCATGCGTAGCTGCGCGTACGCGCCTTCGCGTGCGAGAAGCTGAACCGACGCGCCGGCAGACCGGGCAATTTGCGCGCCCTTTCCGGGCAGCATCTCGACGCAGTGGATGGTCGTGCCCACGGGAATGTTGCGCAGCGGCAGGCAGTTCCCCGACTTGATGGGGGCCTCGGCTCCGCTCATCAGCTGCGTGCCGGCGGCGACCCCTCTCGGCGCGACGATGTACCTGCGCTCGCCATCGGTGTAGAGCAGCAGCGCCAGATGCGCGCTGCGATTCGGGTCGTATTCCAGCCTCTCGACCTTGGCGGCGATGCCATCCTTGTCGCGAAGGAAATCGACCATGCGGTAGTGCTGCTTGTGGCCGCCACCCTTGTGACGCACGGTGATGTGGCCGTTATGGTTGCGGCCGGATCCGCGTTTCTTGCTTTCCAGCAGCTTGTCGACAGGCCTGCCCTTGTGCAGGTCGGGATTGACGACCTTGACCAGCGAACGGCGGCCGGGCGAAGTGGGTTTGACTTTGACGAGTGGCATTTAGGGTTCCTGCGCGAAATTGATTTCCTGGCCCGGCTTCAGGCTCACGTAAGCCTTTTTCCAGTTGCGGCGACGGCCGCTATAGGCCCCGAATCGCTTCACCTTGCCTTTGACATTGGCGATCTGGACGTTTTCCACCTCGACCTTGAACAAAAACTCGACGGCAGCCTTCACCTCGGGCTTGGTCGCGTCCGGCGCCACGCGAAACACGATCTGCGCATGTTTGTCGGCGATGTAAGTCGCTTTTTCGGAAATCGCGGGCGCGAGCAAGAGCGTCAGCAGTCGCTCGGGGTTGTACTTGCTCGGGACCGCTGCCTTTTGCGCGCTCATTGGTGTACCCCCACACTTGCGGCTCTCGCCGCTGCGTTGCCCCCAGAGGGGGCGGAATTCGACCTTGCAGGCCGCGGCGTTGCGAGACGCAACGCCTCCTCGTGCCGTCCATGCCGGCGCAGGCCGGCATGGAGCCGCGGCACTCGGCCTTGGGGCGGCCCGGCGGCGCTCATGCCAGGATCTCCTCGAACTGCGCGACCGCAGCCTTGGTGAGCAGGACCTGGTCGAATCGCACCAGGCTGACCGGATCGACTCGATGCGTCTCGACGACCAGCACATCGCGCAGGTTGCGCGTCGACAGATAGACGTTGTCGTCGATCTTGTCGGTGACCAGCAGCACTGAGCCGAAGAGGCCGAGCCCCTTCATCTTTTGCGCGAAAAGCTTGGTCTTGGGCGCGTCGAGCGCAATCTGCTCCACGACCGAGAGCCTGTCCTCGCGCACCAGTTGCGACAGGATCGAAGCGATTCCAGCGCGAAACATCTTGCGGTTCACCTTCTGCGAGAAATTCTCGTCCGGGGAATTCGGAAAGATCTTACCGCCGCCGCGCCACAAGGGACTGTTGGCCTGGCCGGCGCGGGCGCGCCCGGTGCCCTTTTGCGCCCACGGTTTCTTGTGCGACTTGTTGACGTCGGCACGCCCCTTTTGCTTCCGGTTGCCGCTGCGCGCGTTGGCCTGGTATGCCGTCACGATCTGATGGACCAGAGCTTCGTTGTATTCGCGGCCGAACAAGGCGTCGGACGCGGAAAGCGTCGCTGCGGGCTTGCCGTCGTCGCTGATGAGCTTGAGGTCCACGATCAGGCCCCTTTCTTGAGCGGTGCCTTGACCGAAGGCCGCACGACGATGTGGCCACCGTCGGCGCCGGGCACCGCGCCTCGTACCAGCAGCAGTCCCCGCTCCGCATCGACGCGAACGACCTTGAGCGTCTGCACGGTGCGGCTGACATTGCCGTACTGGCCCGCCATCCGCTTGCCTGGAAACACCCGGCCCGGGTCCTGTGCCATGGATATCGAGCCCGGCGTATTGTGCGAAAGCGAATTACCGTGAGACGCGCGGTTCGAGCTGAAGTGATGTCGGCCGCTGACATCGACCAACTGACCGACGGCGAAGGTTTCCACGCTGACTGTCTCGCCCACTCTCAAAGCGGCGAGCTGTTCCGCAGTCACTAGAAATCCCTTGAGCACTACGCCGGCCTCAACGCCGGCCTTGGCCAGATGTCCCGCCCGCGGCTTGACGACCCGGTTGGCCCGCCGCTTGCCGTAGGTAACTTGCACGGCCGAGTAGCCGTCGGTTTCCTGGGTCTTGATCTGCGTGACACGATTGTTCGCGACGTCGAGCACCGTCACCGGCACGGCAGAGCCGTCGTCGGTGAAAATGCGCGTCATTCCGATCTTGCGACCGAGTAATCCTAGACTCATTGTCGTTGTCCTTTCCAAGCCGCCGATTTCGATTGACCCGCGGCTTTAGCACTGATTCCTGATCCCCGATTCCTGCCTACTGCAGCTTGATCTCCACATCCACACCGGCCGGAAGATCGAGCTTCATCAATTGATCGACGGTCTTGTCCGTCGGGTCGATGATGTCCATCAGCCGCAGGTGC
>VBCZ01000165.1:8058-9898 GCA_005889025.1 Betaproteobacteria bacterium | reverse complement strand
CAAAAGGTCCTCGTTACGAAAAGTACGCGCCGTGGGCGGAAGCAGTGCCCGATTATCGATGCCGGCAATTGTGGAAAAGGTGAGCGTTCGCGTCGTAGCGATCCGCATCGACGATTGCCCACGCCAATTATATCGATGCAAGGTGTAGAGACGGTACGCCTCCTCGCTTTGTGTAAACCGTGCAAAAGCTTCGTCGTCGACCGAGTACAAAGCATGCGGATGCAGTGACGAACCCGAATCGCCGAGTACCGCGTTTTGGGTGAACAATGCCGACGAGCGGCTATCGAGTCGCGCCAAATCGGCGACCATGAGCTGTTGGCAAAGCTCCTCATTGGTCAGACCAGCGGCTTCAGTTCGCAGCAAATCGGCAAGAGAGCGCCCCAAGTGTCGCAGATGCGTGGCCAGCGGATCGAGCGACAGCGGTGCGCACTCTCGAACAATCTCATCTTCGCTGCGGTAGAAATACCAGCGATCGCGCTCGGCCGAAACGGTAAAGCCACCACGCTCCAGCGGTGAGCGGCGCACATCGAGAATTACATCGTCGTCGATGCTTAAGAAGCGCTGGCCTGCGCTCAGCAAGAGCGCCCAATTTAGAGGCCGGCCGTAAGTGTTCGCGTCGTCAGTTTCGGTGCCACCGAGCAACCAATTGATTTCGCGCGACGCATCAGCAAAGTTCGCTCTCAATTCGGCAAGCAGCGGGGACTCTTGCTGCAGATCGCGATATCGAATGCGCAATTCCGCACGCACGCGTTCACATTGCTCTCGATTTCGCTGCCGCATTGACGGGTTCTTGGAGTCGTCCAGCACTTCGTAGCAAAAATTGGTGCCGTGTCGCCGTTGAGTTCGCCGGATACTTTCCAGAAGCCGTTCCAGCAAGTGCGGCCGCTCGCAGGTCCTTATCGCGACCCCGTGGAAGTCCGTATCGTTCACGCCACGGGTTGCCTCCGTGTGCCAGGATTTGACGACTGTCTCAGCGTTCACCATGACGCCTGCCCGACAAAAGCTGCCCAGCTGCTCCACGACCCACGTCTTATGTCCAGAAAGCGTAGGGACGGAAGCGCATACCGCGTCTGCGTGGTCCGCGAGCGTGCGAAAACGTTGGCAGTATTGCAGTAGGCCAAAGCTCTCCGGTGTTGCGCGAGCGATTGAGCCGGTTTGCTTGTTGCGCAATACGCATTCGCGTGGTGCGATAGGCAACATGAACACTTCGGGTGCGATCCACGTTCCAGTCAAGCCCAAGGGGGAAGGAGCCGGAGAAAAGGAAATGCCCTCGTGGTGATACTTGATACCCATGACTAGTGCCAGATCTTGGATTCGCGTCCTCGCGGGCAGGCATTATCGGGCCTGGAGACGATCGGCTGCAAGACGAGGGTCGCTTTGAAACTCTCCGTTTGCAGCGAAGGAACTCTTTGCTATCGAATGGTTCGTAATGGACTCCGATGTGATCCCCAAGATTAGCAGCGATGCGGTTTAGAGTCCGTGGTTAAAAATGGCTATCGATGTGGTGCTTGTTGGGCCATAGCGGCCAGCTTCGCTGCATAGAGCTGGCGTCGGAAGGCGTTTAACTCAGCCCCCGTCACGCGGCGCTTTGAGTCCTATCCGCAAGAGCACTCCTCGCTGGTAAAATGACGCACATCCGTTTTGAAGGCCACACGATGCGCACCTATACCGCCGTAATTGAACGCTGCTCCGACACGAACCTGTTTGTCGGTTACGTCCCCGGCTTACCTGGAGCGCACAGCCAGGGCGCCACGCTCGACGAGCTGCATGCCAATCTTCGAGAAGTAATCGCAATGCTGCTCGACGATGGCGAGCCGAAGCTCGAAACGGAGTTCGTCGG
>VBCZ01000165.1:1612-7958 GCA_005889025.1 Betaproteobacteria bacterium | reverse complement strand
CCGTCCCGGATCATGGTGGTCGGGACATTTCGCCGATCCTGCTGCGTCAGATCGCTAAAGACATCGATCTGACGATCGATCAGTTGCTCGCACAACGCTAACGCGGCTTAATGCTCCTCGATTCACAATTTCAGAGACCTCCTTACGGGAGAGGTCCATTCGAATACTGCTTGGCCAGCATTTCTGGCCCGGCATGATCTTCAGTGCCGCGAGGGATCCGTGGACCTCAACTTCATGATCACGGAGCCACGTCGCGGATCGATTATTGCAGCGATTGCCCATCTTAAAACGATCGAGACACGGTTAGCACGGCGGCGTTTCGGCCTCTGCTGCCCGTCACTGGATAAGCCGCGCTCGCCGAGCTGACCCCTATCCAACTCAGTTGGACACTGAATTGTTCGAAGTCGACTGCCACGCCGACCCGGGCATCGAACACGTGAGTGACGGCCCGACCCGTGTAGACATTTTCGCTGCGGTTGCGCAAGAAACCAGCGTGAGCCAGCAGATGAACGCGGTCGAGCAGCGGTTGCGAGCCGTTTACTTCGCCGTAGATTGCATCCGAGTCCTGCGCGAAGTAACGCGGCGCGTAATAGAGCCTGCCACTGAGATTCTCGGATGCGATGCCCCAGTACACTTCCGGGTAGCTGTAGCCACGTTCGCCGGTAAAAGCAGAATAGTCTGCACCGACTTCCGAGCTCAGCCCGGAAGGAAAGCGCGAGACATAGCCGACAAAAGCAATTCCCTGCAACTCTCGATGTGGCGAGTCGGCAAGCTGAACGGTCGACGCAAACGCGCCGGTGTACCAGCCCCGGGGATCATCATAAACGGCGGCGAGCTGGGCGGCGGGCCGGTTGTGACTCAGCGAAACACCGCGAAACCGATAATCCGAGACTAGGGAGAAGCTGCCCGAGACCTGGGCGGAGACATTGGTAGCAACTAACGCGAACCAAAAAGCAGCGGCGCGGCGCAACCCTCCGCCCTCAGGGCGGCGGCGGCGACTTCGTGTCACTCGCCACAACGCAGGCACAGGCACAAGTTCCCGCTATTCTCGTAACGGCCGCACAGGCATCGACAATAGCGTGAGCCTCGCCCGCCAGCGACGACATCGCCCGAGCTGCGAGCGCCTCTCGGATCTGCTGCGGCGGAAGGTTGGGAGCAAGCTCACGCAATAGCGCCACGAGTCCTGTCAGATGAGCTGCCGCAAACGATGAACCGGCAACGAAGCCCCACTTTCCACCCACGGTTGTCGTCGGAATGTCCCGCCCTGGCCCCAACAAGACGCCTACGGGCACATCGTGCGCGTCATCCCCCGCGACGGCAAGCACACCGCGGTAAGAGGCCGGAAAGCCACCGTCACGGACATCCGGGTCGACGGCGCCGACAACCGCGATGCCGCGTGCTGCTGCAGCGTCAAGCAAGCGTTCCAGCAGGCGGTCGCGCGGTCCGCCGAGACTCAGGTTGACCACTTGGGCGTTCTGGTCGAGCGCGAACTGCAGCGCCTTCGCCAGGGTAAAGCTGCTGCAAACAGCGGCGTCATCGCGCCTCGCGGGTTGCCAACAAGCGCGAAGCGCCATCAATTTCGCCTCCGGCGCTATGCCTGCGATGCCGATGCCATCGTCGGCTCGGGCGGCGATGATTCCCGCGACCGCGGTTCCGTGCTCTTCTGGTACATCCGGATGTCCATCGACGAAATTTCGCGCCAGGGCGACTCGTCCGGCAAGATCGGGATGGTCGAGCTCCACTCCGGTATCGACCTCCGCGACGCGCACGTAGCGGCCCGTGGCGATCTTGTGAAGGATCGTTGTGAGCGAGCACATGGAATAGGTTC
Source organism: Betaproteobacteria bacterium (assembly GCA_005889025.1). Classification (GTDB taxonomy): domain Bacteria; phylum Pseudomonadota; class Gammaproteobacteria; order Burkholderiales; family Casimicrobiaceae; genus PALSA-1003. The sequence goes on along the minus strand of VBCZ01000165.1, from coordinate 6,130 downwards.
ACCGCCTGCGCCGACTCCACCCGCGGGTCACGCGACAACTGTTCGACGAGGCGTGGCAGCGAAGCATTGCGGGCTGCCTCCATGACGAAACAATCGATACCCAAGGCCGGCATGGGCCAGTCATTGGTGATGGTCAGGTTGTATTGCCTCGCAATCTCCTCGGCGATCCGTTGCCGGGCGTCGCCTCCGACGCGCGCGTTGTAGCTCCCGCCATAGCTCACATCGGGCCGAAAGTGCGCCGGCGCCACGTGCAACATGACCAGGACTTGTTGCTCGGTGGATCTATCGTCGACGGTCGTTCCGGTGACGCGATCCAATCGGGCGCACGCCGCCGCGCACAGGCACAGCAGGACCAGGAGCCATGCGCGCACGATCGTCAACGGGTCTCTCCGGGGCCGAGCCGTGCGACCAATACGACGGCGGGCTCCGCGCGCAAGGCTCGCTCCGCACTTTCGCGTCGTTCGGGCGCGACCTTCAGCACGTAGGCATTTGCCTGCGTGGGCGCGTCCACGATGCGGGCTCCCGCCGCGCGCAGTATCCGGCGGAGATCGGACTCGGGGGTGGTCGGATCGAATACGACGACGAGATTACCGTTTATCGGCGTAGCAGCGTTCCTCGCTCCAAGGGTCCGGTATAGCGCGGGGCCATCGGTGGCCGGCAGCAGCGCGGCGCCTAGCGCGACGATCAACGCAAGTTCCGCCGCCATGGCCCATCGCGACCAGGACGGAGTCCGCTTCCAAAGCCTTCGCGGCCACGATCCTTCGCCTCGCGCCGTGCGTGGCTCATCGAGCTGGCGACCCAATTTATGAAAAACGGAGGAGGCGCCCGGCACGGCTTCTCCATCGGCGCAAGCCGCGCGCAGCTCGCGCAGCCACTCGACCTCGCGCTGGCAACGCGCGCACTCGCCGAGATGCTGCCGCACAAATGCGAGCTCGTCCTCGTCGAGCGTCCCGTTCACGAACCACGGCAGCAGCACATCGGCCACTTTGTGTGCCGGGGGATCGAATGGCAGAACGCGTCCGCTCATGGCGCTTCCTCTCCGCGGTCCGCCAGCAAAGGCTCGAGCTGCCGCCGCGCGTGAAACATCACCATCCGCGTCGGTTGCTCGCGCCATGCTTTGATGCCATTGCCTTTGCTGCGCAGCATTGTCCTTTAAGAAGCCCGGTAAGGTTATCTTCGGCGGTTCGCACGCTGACAAGGTCTCAGCCGCTTCCAGTGTAAATCTCCGCCACTTCCACTGTAAACCGTTCCGCGGCCAAGATATTCCCCGAAATATCGACGATTGTCGTGTTTAGAGGCTTTGCGCCGGCCATGGTGCGATGCGGGGACCCCGCGACCGCTACGACAAACGCGAGAAGTCCCAAGCAACCTTCGTCTGCGATCCCTCCAGCCGTTGGCAGGGACGCGTAACGACCGAGCGTGACAGCGATTCCGTACTGCGTCGATACCTGATTGCGAATCCCGCAGTGAACCAATCGGCTTCGCCGAGGAATAGACAACGCACATGCTCTGTTTATTCATGACGCGCGCCCTGTTGCGGCTTCGTGACGCGGGCGACATGCGCCATTCCGCTGTTATCGAGGACGGAGCACGGGGCTCGCGATATGAACACGCACGGAGAAGAGCAGGGAATGGTCACGGTGCTGCATCGAACCGCATATCGCCTATGCACCACGCTCGCGGTGGGGCTGCTCTTGGCCCCCGGACTTGCTCAGGCGGTGCCGAGCTTTGCTCGTCAGACCGGTTTCGAATGCGTCGCTTGTCATGTCAGCTGGCCGGAACTCACTCCCGTGGGCAGGCAATTCAAGCTCGGCGGATATACGCTCATGCAAAGCGTAAAGGAAGATCGTCCATGGTTTCCGACGCGAAGCGATGGACCTTCGAAGTTGCCGCTGGCCGCGATGCTGCAGCTCTCGGCGACCCATACCAACAGCACCGCGGGCGCCGACCCGAGCGATTTCCCAAGGAACAACAGTGCAGTGCTGCAGCAATTGAGCCTGTTCTACGCGGGCCGGATCGCGGAGAACGTCGGCGCCTTCGCCCAATGGTCTTACGACGGCGTTGCTCACCACAGCGCGATCGACAACGTCGACCTTCGCTACGCCAATCGTCTTAAGTACGACGCCACGGATCTCAGCTACGGACTTACGTTGAACAACAATCCTACTGTATCGGATATCTACAACACGACGCCTGCGTGGGGTTTCCCGTTCGCGAGTTCGAGCGTGGCGGTGGCTCCCAATGCAGCGGCACTGATCGACGGAGGTCTCGGGCAGCAAGTTGCGGGATTGGGCGCCTATACCTTATGGAACGAGACCCTCTACGCGGAGGTTGCGGCGTATCGCACGGCGGACAAGGCGTTATCGATCTTTCGCACTGGGACGGATAAAGCGGCCGACGCCGTCCTTCACGGAGCGGCGCCTTATTGGCGCCTGGCGCTCCAGCATGTATGGGGCGAGGGCCGGCATTCCGCGATGATGGGCACCTACGGAATCAACGCGCGCAGGTTCCCCGATAGCATGGATCCGACAGGGCCCACCGATCGGTTTCGCGATGTGGGCATCGATGCTCAGTATCAGTACATCACCGACCGTCATCGCTTTTCCACGCAACTCAACTGGATCAGCGAACGACAGGATCTGGGCGGGACCTTTGGCGCAGGCGCCGCGAGCAATCCAGCCAACCGGCTACGAACGTTCAGGGGCAAAGCGACCTATTACTACGACACCAAGTACGGAGCAACGCTGGCGTACTTTCGCACAAGCGGCGACGAAGACAACGGCCTCTATAACACGGGTGAGCCTGTGACCGGCAGCGCGACCGGCAGCCCCAAGAGCAGCGGCTACGTTTTCGAGGTGGACTGGTTGCCGCGGCGCGATGTGCGGCTCCTGCTGCAATACACCGCGTATCGGGAATTCAATGGCAGCCGAACGAACTACGATGGCTTCGGACGCAATGCCAGCGACAATGACACGCTCTTCCTGATGGGATGGATCATGTTTTGACGAAGGAGATATTTTTCATGGATGACAATCGCAAATTCCCGCGCCGCTCCGTGCTGAGGGGCGCCGTGCTGCTGGCGACTGCTGCGCTGGCCGTCCGGGTGATCCCGACCAAAGAAGCGCTCGCGCAAGCGAAGGCTTCCAAAGAGGCAATGTAATATCAGGACAAACCCAATGCGGACAAGCAGTGCAGCAATTGCCGGAGCTTCATCCCGCCCAACGGGTGCGCGATTATTGAAGGACCCGTCAATCCGAGCGGGTATTGCCTTGCCTGGGCAAAGAAGACCTGAGTTTCGTCGATGAACTCGTGAAGTGCGGGACGGAATTCCTTGTTGATTTCGCGAAGACGATTTTTCAAGCCGTCATTCCCGCCCCCGATTCAAGCATTCGGGGGCAGGCTCCAGCGGGAATCCATTTTTCGTTTGCGAAAGGCATTTGGATCCCCGCGTTCGCGGGGACGACGATTTTTCAAGCCGTCATTCCCGTCCTTCGACTACGCTCGGAACCTGCCCTGAGCTCGCCGAAGGGGCAGGCTCCAGCGAGAATCCATTGTCGTTTGACAAAAGCCACTGGATCCCCGCGTTCGCGGGGATGACGATCGGTTACCCGTGCCGGTTACGCCGTCAAGGAGCCACCATCGACAATTAAGGTGTCGCCGGTGATGTAGGCGGCCACGTCCGAGGCGAGAAACGCGACGGCATTGGCGATATCTTCGACATCGGCGAGCCGGTGCATGGGAAGTTTCGCGAGCACCTGCTCCCGCACGTCGGGAGTCAGCTTGGCACGGGTCATTGCCGTTTCGACCACGCCAGGCGCCACGGCGTTGACGTTGATGCCGTAAGGGGCGAGTTCGCGCGCAAATCCCTTGGTGAAGGCGACCACGCCCGCTTTCGCGGTGCCGTACAGGACGTTGCCGAATATGCCTCCTGCCCGAGCGGCAGATATCGACGCGATGTTGACGATCTTGCCGTAGCGCCTTTTCAGCATGATCGGGAGGACCGCCTTGGAACAGTAATACACGCTGGAAAGGTTGGCGCGACAGACCTCGTCCCAGTCTTCGACCGATGATTCCAGGAGGCTGCCTGTCTTCAGAATTCCCGCATTGTTCACGAGAATGTCTATGCCGCCATGCCTCTCCACGATTTCCTGCACGCGCAGTTGGACGTCGCCAGGTTTCGTCACATCCATCCGCATCGCATGGGCTGCCGGACCGATACCGGCCGCAGTGACGTTCGCCGCTTCCGCATCGAGATCGGTCACATAGACCGTACAACCTTCCTCGGCGAGCTTGGCGCTGATGCGAGCTCCAATGCCGCTTCCTGCGCCGGTGACCAACGCAATCTTCGCGTCCAGTTTGAGGTTCATCGCGAGAGCTAGGTTGTTGAAGCCCGCACCGTCCCAACCCGCTTTCCGGATTTGCAGTGCGGGCCGTGTCGACAACGGCTCCGATGCGCGATCAGCGCGTCTCCTCGGCCAGCGGGGATGTCGTCGTGCGGGTTTCCCGCACCGTCTCGGG
>VBCZ01000165.1:0-1465 GCA_005889025.1 Betaproteobacteria bacterium | reverse complement strand
GCAACCGACGTGAAGCGCTCTGCCTTGCGTCGCCACAGATTGTCTTCGACACCGACGCGAACGTGAAGGCCGAGCGCGACCGCCATGGTGCAGATCGGAGGCACGGTTCGCATCAGGGACTCGATCGTGAGCACCGCGCCATCGGGGACGCGGCGCACGAATTCGAGCATATCGGCCGGATTGCGGCCGGCGTAGCCTCCGCCCAGCGCCATGTGATTGAGCACCAGCGGGCCGGTGTACACACCCGTGCGAATCAGCCGCTCCACGGTCTCGAGTTGGTGAATGCTGCCAATCATGAAATGCGGCTGGATGCCCTTTGCAACGAGCCGCCTGAGATGTTCGACAACGAAGGACGGGGGCGCCTCGGTGACCATCTCCCGATACGCATTGAAGTATTCCGGCTTTTCCAGACTCGTACCCGCGACGTCATCCTTCGTCATCAGCTCCGTGAGGCTCATTTGATTCGTGTTGATGACGATCGTCACCTGGTCGGGCTGGGGAACGAGCTCGGCGAGCATGTGTCGGGTGTCGATCCCCGGCCACTTGGCCGCCTTTCCATCGCCCTCGGGCGCAAATGAAATCGAGCCGCCGACCTGAAGCAGCATTTTGGGTACCGCGACGCGAAGCCGTGCAAGCAGCTCATTGAATGTCGAGATTCGCTTGGAGCCTTTTCCGTCCGCTTCGCGGACGTGAACGTGCAGGACGGTCGCGCCGGCGTTGTAGCAGTCCACCGCCTTTTGCACCTGCTCGTCCATGCTCACGGGAATGTCGTCGGAATCTGACGGCAGCCATTCGGGACCGTAGGGCGCGGCCTGAATCACCAGCTTCTCCTGGTTTTCCGGCAGGAGCGAGTCGTCAAAGAAATGCATGTCGTCCTCCTGTTAGGGGCTAATGACTCGTGATCCTGGCCGCCATGCCACGTCTCGCGCGAAGCCAAATCCTCACAGGCTACGCCTCGCTGGCCCGGTCGCTGGGTCTGTCGCCGGAGCGGCTTGCGAAGCGGGTCGACCTGGATCTGTCCACGCTCAACGATCTCGATTCCAGAATTTCGACAAGCGCGTTCGCTGAACTACTGGAGCGTTCGGCCGAGGCGGCAAAGGCGGAGGACTTCGGCCTTCGCCTGGCAGAGTCGCGGGACCTCGGCATACTGGGACCCATCGGCATTGTAATTCATCAAGAGCCCGACCTGCGCTCGGCACTTCGCTCGCTCATTCGCTACCTGCCGGTTCACAATGAGTCCCTGGTGCTGCGCCTGGAGGAGGAGCGCGGAATAGCCGTCTTGAGCCTGGACGTGCGGTCATCCGGACGGGAAACTTTGCGGCAGGTGACCGAGTTGTCGCTTGGCGCCTTCTTTCGCATCCTGAGCCGGCTTGCGGGCCCACGTTGGAAGCCGCATCGGGTCTGCTTCGAGCACAAGGCGCCGAGGCACGTCGTGACCCATCGGAGTTTTTTCAGGTGCCGCGTC
>VBCZ01000163.1:3107-23580 GCA_005889025.1 Betaproteobacteria bacterium | reverse complement strand
CTAGCACACCAATCCGACTGTCAAGCCGTTTTCGAATTTTCCTTTCATGTCCGTTTGTTTGAGCGCGGGTTCCCACTATTGCCGCCGTAGAGCGGACGGTGATCCCGTTGGCTGTCCCAGGATGGGAGCTGGCTTCTCGGCTCAACGGAGAATCCCGCTGAAGCCGAACCGCGAACTGAAGGCTTTTGAGCGGTGTTACGAAAAGCTAAGCGAGGTGGCGCGAGTACTTGTTTTAGAGTCATGTGTGCGCTTCGCCACGGCATCTTGCGTGGCGCTAGCACTGCTCGCGCAGCTGGTCGAACCGGTCCCTTACCCGCCGCTGTCCTTGTGCGAGAGGAGCTTTGAGGATTTGCTGGCGGAGGGACTGGATTCGATTCCGTCAGAAAAAAGGGCTTCCCTCTGAAACGCAGGGCTAAATTTGCTCTGGAGACCGCTTCGCGGGCGTCGAACGTTTGGTAGCGATCTGCTCGATGACCAGAGGGTCCTTGAGCGACGCCATTGCGGGCACGTCGTTTTACCGTGGCACGCCGCTGTGCCGGCAGGCGTGCAACACTTCGTCAAGACTTCTTGCCACGGGCCTTCTCCTTCCGCTTCCTTCCAATCTCGGCCGCCCCGAGGATGACACATCGCGGGCTACCCGCTAGAATACAATTCTGTCTAGACAGAGGCAACAATGGAACGGATCGGTATCTATGATGCGCGGTCAAAGCTCTCGGAGCTCATCGAGCGCGTTCAGTCAGGCGAAGAGGTGGTGCTGACCCGGCACGGAGAGCCTGTGGCGCGACTGGTCCCGGAGAAACGGCAGCGAAAGCGATCGCGCGCCGCCGCTGTGGCGCGTATTCGCGCACTTGCTAGAAAACTCGATATCCGCGACGTCGACATTCGCAAGCTGATCGAAGAAGGCCGTCGTTAGTGGCGCTTGTCGTCGATGCTTCAATGGTCGTCGCGTGGTTCGTCATCGGCCAGGCTGCGGCCCACACCCGAAAGGTACTCGCTCGCGCCGGAAGAGAAGTTCTGCACGCCCCGCCGCTTCTGCAAATCGAGCTCGCCAGCGCGTTGGTGAAACTTGCACATCGTCGCAAGATAACGCCTGCTGCGATCGGCGACATTCTCACCGAGTTCGAGGCGCTCGATCTGGTGACTGACAGAACGCCGCCGACGGCGAGAACGATCGCGTCGATGTGCCGGCGCTACGCGCTGTCCGCCTACGATGCCGCCTATTTCGAGCTCGCGATGCGGCTCGAACTTCCGTTGGCCGCGAAGGATGGCCCACTCGTCGAAGCCGCACGAAAGGCCGGCATAGCATTCGCGTGATCCGGGACGGGGCCCGTCAGTCCAACGGCTGCTAGTCTTCGATGATCTTGGCAAGCCGCGTCTCGAGCGGCGCGAGCTCATCGGCCAGACGCGCGAGCGCGGCATCGTGGATGACGCCGAGCCGCGTCCCCGGCGTCAGGTTGAGATACGGCGCATCGACGATCCCTTGCACATAGCCGCTCGTCCAGGGCGGGCGCGCAAAGGCTTCGAGCTCCGCGATGTTTTCGAGTACGCGCGTGCCCGAGCGATAGAGCGACACCGCGTTGGCTGGCGCATGCGTGTGCAAGTAGAGCTCGGCGTAGACCTCGCTTTGCTTCGGCAGCGTGTTTTGAAGCTCGTGCAGGAGCCGCCCCTCGAACTGCCGCGGCTCAACCTTGAACTCCGCCCGCGCGGTCCGGTCGACGACGCGGATCGCGACGCCTGAATGACGAATCCGATCCCGCAGCTCCGAGGCGAGGTATCACTGGATCTTCTCGCCGCTAAAGTTCTTGATGCCTGGCAGGATGCCGCGGATCAGCACTTCGGTTCCCGGCTCGGGAAAGAGCGCCGGACGCAGGGTGATGCGGTAGCTCGGGTCGCCTTTGCGAAGATGCATCTGCCAGGCGCGTCCGTCGTCGCCCGCCGAAGTCAGCAGAAGATCTTCACCTAGGGTCCAGAAGGAGAGCAGGCCGATGCCGAACTCGCCCTGCAATCCCTGCGTGCCCTGCGTCTTGAGCCGCCGTTTGATCGAATCGCAGACATGGGTGGCGACATAATGGAAATCCGGCTCACCGTCGGCGTTCCGGCGCACGCCCTCGCCGTCGTCCTTGACCCGCAGGTAATGCTGTCCCTTGTCCTTGCCGCGCGTGATGACGATCGTTTTCGCGCGGGCATGGATGCTGTTCTCGACGAGCTCCGCCACCGCTTTCAATGGATTGCTCTGCGACAGCGCGATGATCGTGATCGCGTTCCTGATCGCCGATGCGCAGGTTACCGCGTGTGGCCGGATGGGCGCGCTTTTGGGAGCGAGTGGACATTCGGGTTGTCAGCGGTGAAGATCGCGTTCGATTGATGCGAAAGCCTGCTCCGGATCGCCCAGAATCGGTAGATGTCGTGCTTGGGAACATGCGCGCCGAACATCAACCGGTGTAATCTTGGCGGAGAGGGCGGGATTCGAACCCGCGTTAGGGTATTAGCCTAAACACGCTTTCCAGGCGTGCGACTTAAACCGCTCATCCACCTCTCCGGCGGAATTTTCCAATTGGCGGAGACGGTGGGATTGTGTCGGTCTCGCCTTACGGCGATCCCGCCATCGCTCACTGCGCTCGCGACCAGCCTTCGGCTGTCCTCCGGCATGCTTGAATAACGAGCATGCCTCCGCGAACCAGCGGGTTCTCACCCACCCTCTCATGTCGTAGTGCAACCGCATGGCGGAGAGGGTGGGATTCGAACCCACGATACGTTGCCGTATACCTGATTTCGAGTCAGGCGCCTTCGGCCACTCGGCCACCTCTCCGATCGTGCAATTATACCGTTCGCTCCCGCCGCGGAATCGTCAGTCAGTGGCGTCACGGCGTCTTCATCGCTTACCGCGGAGTCGGCCGCGTGCTCGATTCATGGTGCTCTTCGACGCCGACTTGGCGCCAGCCGCCCGCAGTGCGCGCGAATGTTTCAGTCGACACGTGCTGGAACGCGCCTGCCGTCGGTATCCACCCAAAACGCCGGACGTCGATCCGCTGTCGCTCGATGACGATCGCGTTGAACGAATTGGTCTCGCCGCGGGCGCGGGTCGACGTCGCCGTGCCCGCCTGGACGATGATCACGCCGTGCTCGCGATCGACAAATCGCATGGGCGTGATGTCTGCTTCGCTCACATGGAGGTGACCCGCAAGCAGCAAGTCGCACTTGCACGAGAACAGCATGTCCATCGCTATTTTTGCCCGACCGACACGCTCGCTGGATTCGAAGCCCGCGGGAAGGTCGAACGGGTGATGCGTCACGATGATCTTGACGATCTCCGGGGGCGCAGAGCAAAGGCGCTGCTGGGCGTCGGCGATCTGAGCCGGATTGATGCGTCCACCCTTGAACGTGAGCGAGCGCGCGGTATTGATGCCCAATACCGCGATCTCCTGGTCGGCATTGTAGGGCGGCAGATCGTAGGTTATGTATTGACGATACCTTTCAAGCGGCCGAAAAAAGCGATGGAAGACGTTGTAGAGCGGAACGTCGTGATTGCCCGGCACGATGATCTTTGGCGCCGGCAGGAGGTCGAGAAAAGCGCGCGCCGCCTGAAACTGCGCGCGCCGTGCACGCTGGGTAAGATCGCCCGAGACCGCGATCACGTCCGGCGCGAGTGCGCGAATCGTCGAGACAAGCGGGTCAAGCAGCGTGTCGTCGGTCCGGCCGAAGTGCAGATCCGAAAGATGGACCACTGTGCGCATTGGCAGCTACTGAGTCTTACGGAAAGGGTTGACCACCATTTCCGTCACGACGCTCCCCTCGAGCCGATCGATCGGCGAAGCCGCACGAATCTCCCCTCCAGCCGATGGATCGGCGAAGCCGCACAAATATCCCCTCTCTCCGTGGGAGAGGGGCGGGGGTGAGGGCGGGAGAGAGGGGGCGAGGTTGGCGGCGGAGAAGGCATGGGGATGGACTGAGGGCTGCGCTTTGCCGATTCTCAGTCATTTCCGCGAAGCTCAGTACGGAAGCTAGATCGCGATCTCGGTTGTGGGAACGATAACCGAAAGCGCTCCCGGGAGCACACTGTACCGAAGCGGCGTCGGCATGATGGAGACCTCGCCGTCGGTCGCGACGTGCAATCGCCGTCGACCCGTATCGATAGCGATTTCCTTCGCGCACACGGTCTCGAAATCCCGCGTTTGATCGAGCCTCCTGAACAACGCGCGCAACGCCAGCTTGAGCAGGCCCAGGCGGGTGGCACGATTCGCCACGTAGAGGCTGAGCTCTCCGCGGTCCAGACAATCCCGGGTGCCGATTCGGAAACCCTCCATCTCATAGCGATTATTGCCGATGAACACGAACGGTGTCCGGCGCGCGATCCCCATGCCGTCGACGCTCAGCCGCACATCCAGAAACGGATACCGCCGCAGCACGCTGTGCGCGGCGAAGACGAACGCAGGCCATTTGCCCAGGCGGAGGCGATGGCGCTCGACGTCGCGCTTGCGTACTACCCGCGGATACAGGCCGAGCCCGGAATTGTTCAGAAAATAGCGGTCGTTGACCATGCCCACGTCGATCGTTGCGATACGACCGGTCGCGATGTTTTTCACCGCCGCCGTGATATCGAGTGGGACGTGAAGGTCCTTGGCGAAATGATTCAGCGTTCCGAGAGGAAGAATCCCCAGCGTTATACCGGTTCCGACCATCAGTTGCGCGGCCGAGTTGAGCGTTCCGTCCCCGCCGCCGATGACGATGATTTGTGGCCGCGCCGAGACTGCGCGACGTAATGCCGTGATGAGCTCGGCGCCGGGTTCGACGCGCTCGACTTCCACTTTGACGCCGGCGTAATCGAAGTGCGCGGCGAGCCCCGCGACAACATCTCGTTGCGCGGCCGTGCCGGCGGCCGCGTTGACAACGACGCGGATAGCCGTGCTCACAGGCGCGGAAGACCGGGCCAGCGGTCCCGACGGGAACGCACTGCCATCGTGCACAGCGCCAACCATGCGATTCCCTCCATCATGCCAGCGCTTATGTCGCTGAGGTAATGCAGTCCGAGGTATATACGGCTGAAGCAAACCAGCATGATCATCGTCGCGGCACCGAAGACAGCCGTTCGACGATCGATGAATTGCCTGCGGGCGGTCGCGGCATAGACCGCCAACAAGCCATAGAAGACGGTCGATGCCATCGCGTGTCCGCTCGGAAAGCTGTAGGTCGGCAGCGTGAGGATCGGATCGTCGAATACGGGACGTCCGCGCTGGATCAGCTGCTTCAGATAATAGTTGAGCAGATTGCCGCCAAGAACGATTGCAAGGAGTGCCCACGATTCGCCGAAGCGCTGCCGGAACGCGAGAAAGAGTGCGATTAAAAGTGAAACCGGCATCAGCGTGGACGGCGCGCCGAGGAAGCTCACCGCGATCATCGCTTGGGTGAAAAGCGACAGGGGATGAGCGTGCAGCCATGTGCTCGCCATGACATCCAGCGCGTCGAGGGTATCGCCCAAAAGCATGGCTGCGGTGATCGCCGCAAATCCCGCGGTGGCGGCAAGAAAAACAAGCAAAGCCCTGCGTTGTTCGGTTTCGATTCTTAGGCTCCCGGGCCGCACCGCGAGGGTGAGCGAACTTGCGGTGTCTGGCAAGCACCCACGACTATTCATCGCGCCATCGCAGTCGCCGGCTCTGGAGCGCGCCTTTACGGGAGCCCTACTCGAATTGCAATGAAAAAGCGGCCGCTTGCGGCCGCTTTGGGTTGCACAGGGTGTACGGCAAGCCGCTATTGGTCCGGACCGCGGGCGATCCGGCCGACAAAGCCTGCGAGCGCTTCGGGGTTCAAGTCCGAAACCGCGAGCCAGCTCATCCCCGATCCCGTCGCGTGCGCGGCGTTGAACCCGCGCACCGTGCGCGGCGCCGATGGAGGCGCTCCGCTGGATTCGGGACGAACGAAAACATCGATCGTGTGGTCGCGATAGCGATACACCAGCGTGGCGACAGAGCGCCCCGCGAGGTACTCGAGCCTGGCGCCGGTAAGAGTGAATCCGTCTCTCGAAAGGTCCGGTACGGGCGGCGAGTAGTCCAGGCGGGCGGAAAGCCACGGCTTCACGGTGTGTTGATCGGACGAAGCAACCTCGATCAGGTGATTGTTGAGCGCCGCGCGGACGTGGGCTTGCACCGCCTGCGCCACGAAATCCTCGTTTGCGCGCCAGGTCAGCACCGATGTGCCGACAATCCAGGCGAGGACCGTGGCGGCACATCCTGCCAGCGCGCCACTCAGAAGCCAACGCCACCGGCCGCGTTCGACGCGGTCCGCCGAACGTGTCGGCGTTGTCCTGGGCAAATCTCCGATCCGCGCACGCAGCGCTGGCGGAGCCGTGAAGTAGGGTACTTCCGCGCGGAGCCTCGATCGCAGATCGAGGATGTCCCGGTGCTTCTTCCCGCAGTCGGGACACCCCTCCAAATGCGTCTTGATGTCGCGGCTTTGCACGCGGTCGATCTCTCCGTCGGCAAATGCCGAGATCAACGGCGCCGCTTCATGGCAATTCATGGTCTGCCTCCGGCGCGTTCCGCGACGATAGCGCGCAAGAACGGCGAGCGCTGCAGCAAAGCGCGGGCCCGCGCCAGCCTCGACATGACGGTACCGATGGGAATGTCCACGATATGCGCAATTTCCTTGTACGAGAGTTCTTCCATTTCGCGCAGGAGCAGCACCTCCCGATAGACGAGCGGCAGATTGCCAACCGCGTCCTCGAGAGCATCCGAATTCCCCCGGCGCTCCGCTGCCTGCGCCGGGTCTATGGCCGATTCGTCGACCGCGCTGTCGATGGCCAGCCCATCGTCGCGCACGATCTCCGGCGACCGGTTGCTGCGGTACCAATCATAAAAAGCACGCCGCACGATGGTCAGGAACCAGGGTTTGGCATCGGCGCCGCGCACCGCATCGAGGTACTTGAGCGCCCGGACACACGCATCCTGGACGACATCCTCGGCGTCGTGCGGGTCCCGCGCCAGCCAGCGCGCCAGGTTGTACGCGGCGTCCAGGTGCGGCAGGACCAGTGCTCGAAATCGACTTTCGGTGGACACGTCGGATGCTCGTTGTCTATGTCTTACTTGCCGACGGGGACTCTTATTCCCGCGGGAATACATTACGCCGCAACACAGTAGGACGGTAATGCGGGGTCGGTTTGGCCCGTCGTCGTTCCATCTTTGCAAAGGGAGGTCTCATGCAGCTTCATCTTTATTCAAGTTTCGCGCGATTTTCATTGGGAATCCTAGCGCTGGGGTTCGCGCTGGCCGCTGCTGCTGCCGGCCCCAAAGCTTACGTCGGCAATTTCAAGGACGACTCGGTCAGCGTCATCGACACGTCGGCAGGCACGGTCATAGCCACGATACCCGTCGCCAAGGGACCGCACGGCATGAGCGTAACGCCGGACGGCCGGCGGGTCTATGTCAGCGGCGAAGGCTCGACGGCCGTGAGTGTCATCGACACCGCGACCGATAAGGTCACCCAGACGATCGAAGTCGGCAACACGCCGCATGGGCTTGCTGTCACGCCCGACGGCAAGCTCGCCTACGCGGCTTCGCAGCAACCGGGGAAGTTCGCGCTGGTCGTGGTGGACATGGCGACGCGCACGGCGATACGCAATGTGGCACTGGAGAAGACGCCGCGCGACCTCGAGTTCGGCTACGACGGCAAAGCCCTGTATTTCACTATTGCCGGCGTCAATGCCGTACAGGTGCTCGATCCGGCTTCGGACAAGATCGTCGCCGAGATTCCGACCGGCGCCTCGCCGCATATCGCCAATGTTTTTCGAGGCGCGCCCGCCGGCACCGTCGTCGTGCAGGGCCCGGGGGAGTTGCTTCTGTTCAACCCTGCGACCCATGCTCCGCTGCGCTCGGTTGCGGTCGGCAAGCAGCCGCACTGGGTGGCGGCGTCGGGCGATGGGAAGTTCGCCTACGTGACCAACGAAGGCTCGAACGATGTGACGGTCGTCGACCTGGCCAGCGGTCAGACCAAGACCGTTGCAGTCGGCAATGCGCCTCGCAAAGTCGTTGTGCAGCGGGCCTTAGGCATGGGTGCCGCGAACGCCAAGGTGTCGATTGCCAATTTCGCTTTCGCGCCGGCTGAGATCAGCGTCGCGGCGGGGCAGGCCGTGACCTGGACCAACGACGACGCCGCGCCCCACGGGCTGGCCTACAAGGACGGCGCTCCGGGCACCAATCCGCTTCTGCCGGGCGCAAGCTTCAGCCGCACGTACGACAAGCCCGGAACCTACGATTACATCTGCGCAGTCCATCCCTACATGAGCGGAAAAGTCGTCGTGCGCGATCGCTGACGTCGGGGAAGACAGGGTCCGCTATCATGCGTGGGAACTTTTTGAGCCTGCTCCTGCCGATGCAGGGTCTCATTGACTTGCAGAATGCGTGTGCGCTGTCTCCCGGCAGCGACGATTCGCAGGCTGTCTGGTTTCATACCGATGAAACGAGCTTCAGGATCCCGCCCAACACGCTTCCTCGCCGAGCGCGCACTGGCTATCGCGGCGCTGGCTGCAACGTGCGCGCTCGCGGATGCAAGCGTCGAGGTGTCGCCGCTGCCGCTGCCGGGCCCGTACGCAGTGGCATGCAGCGATATCGCGCAGGATTTCAATCGTGTCGCCTCGGACGAAGGAGCATCCGACTACTGGCAAGGTAATCCACGGCCCCAGGGCGCGTCGCGATACGTCACGGATCTGCTGGCGGAGCCCGCCAGCACGCCGACGGTAGCCGTTAGCGCGCCGAACGACACCGAGCTCTTCGGATCATTTGCCGGGCGCACAGTCCCCTACGCGATCCTCGTCTGCTATCCGACAACGGCCTCGAATCCCCGACCGGGCTACGCTCTTCCGACGGGCAAGATCGTCCCTCACATGCAGCGCGGTGGCGACGCGCCGCTTCTTCCCGACGCCGCGGCGCGTTATCCCGTGCTGCTGTTCTCGCACGGCTACGAAGGCAGTCCGCTCTCGGATGACTACATCGATCCGATCCTGCTGCTTGCGAGCTTCGGGTATGTCGTCGCGGCGCCCTTCCACGGCGACCTTCGATTCTCGAATCTTGTCTCGGAAAGCATCGACAATCTTTTTTATCTGATCGCTCATCTCGATGATTTCATCGCCATGCAGGCGTTGCGGCCGCTGTCGCTGTCGGCGACGCTCGATCGATTGCTTGCCGATCCGCAATGGGCGGGGCACATCGACCCAAGCATGGTCGGCGGATTCGGTGCGAGCCAGGGCGGTGAATCGCTGCTTCTCATGGGCGGGGCGGGGCTCACCAAGACGATCGGCCAGTCGTGGTCGCGCGTGACCAGCGATACGCGGCTCAAGGCGGCCGTCGGCTATATCCCTTATTTCGGGCGAAGCGTCTTTCCCAGCTTCGGGCGGGATCAGCGTGGGCTCGATGACGTCACGCTTCCCTATCTCGCCATCGCCGGCACGGCCGACACGACCGCGCCGATTTCGGTGACGCAAGCGGGCATCGCGCGTCTCGCCGGTCCGCGCGAGCTTGTGGCGCTCACGGGGGTCGGCCATCGTTTCGATGTCGCGTCGGCGGCCGACATTTTCACCTGGACCCTGACGTTTCTCGATGCGGAAGTCAGACACGATTCGCTCGCCCATCAAAAGTTGATCGAGATGACCCGCGTTGCCGGCGGCGGCGACGATCGCGTGCTGATTCCTTTTGACGAGCCCGCGTGGGGCAACTTCGGCGGCTTGTGGTGGAACGCCCCGGCAAACTCCGAGGCGGGATGGGGAATCAACCTGGCGCACCAGGGCGACGTAATCTTCGCGTCCTGGTTCACCTACGACGCGAGCGGCAAAGGCTGGTGGCTGGTGATGACCGCGCCCAAGATCGGCGCCAACATCTATGCCGGCACGCTGTTGCAGGTGACCGGTCCCGCCTTCGACGCCGTTACCTGGGACGCCAGGCAAGTCGTGGGCACTCCGGTGGGCACCGGGACGTTCACCTTCACCGATCCAAACTATGGCACATTCGCCTATACCGTCAACAACGCCTCGCAAGTGAAGAACATCACGCGCGAAGTGTTCGGGCCCATGCCGGGCTGCAGCTTCAGCGCCCAGAACAACCTGGCCGCGACCACCAACTACCAGGACCTGTGGTGGAAGAACCCGGCCGGCTCGGAATCCGGCTGGGGCATCAACTTCACCCATCAAGGCGACCGTATCTTCGCCACCTGGTTTACCTATGACCGCGACCACAGCCCGATGTGGCTGGTAGTGACGGCGGACGAGACCGCGCCTGGCGCTTATGGCGGAACGCTCTACCGGACGACGGGGCCGCCGTTCAACGCGGTACCGTTCGATCCGGCGAAGGTTGTGCCGGTCAATGTTGGCACGGCGAGCTTCACTTTCAGCGACGGCAACAACGCGACCTTTGCCTATACCGTGAACGGCGTGTCGCAGGCCAAGGCGATCACGCGCGAAGTCTTCCGTACGCCCGGCACGGTGTGCCGGTGAGCGACTATAGACTGTGGCAGACTCGTGCCTCGCATGTGTTTAACGGAGCTTTCGTTCGATGAAAAAGAAAACGCTTAAATTCGGAAAAGGCTTTCGCATCGCGCTGGGCAATCGGCGGTCGGAAGCGGCCGAGATGGTCATCGCCCCTGGCGACGCCGAAGGCGATCCAGCCAACCGCCATCGCGGATCGGATCAATGGCTGTTTGTTTTGTCCGGCACCGGGCTGGCCACGATTGACGAAAAGCGCGATCGCCTGCGTGAGAACGTGCTGCTCTTGATCGAGCATGGCGAGCGGCATGAAATCCGCAACAACGGGAAGACATTGCTGCGCACACTGAACTTCTACGTTCCTCCCGCGTATACCAAAGGTGGCGAGACCTTGCCGCGAGGGAGGCGCTAGTCGCCGGGGGGACGCCAAGCCTTACGTGAAGCGAGACAAGTCAACCGCACCGGGGAGGTCACATGACAACAAAACTTGAAGGGCCGCTCAAAAGAGAAATCCACATCGATGGATCCGCATATACCCTGACCATAACGCCGGGCGGATTGACGCTGGTGCTCAAGGGGCGCCGCAAGGGCTTCGACCTCGAGTGGAAGGCGTTGGTGAGCGGGGACGCAGCATTGGCAACTGCGCTCAATGCGTCGCTCGCCGCACCCGCTGTACGAGGTTCCGCATCGCCAAAACAAGCCAGCACGTCGGCCAAAGGCAAGCGGCGATAAGCCGCTTTGCCGGCCTTGTGCCCAGTCGATGCAGCACGCATTGTGTCGGCCGCGATGCGCATCGCCGCGCGCATCAGTCTCAGTCGAGGCGAAACCGCGCCGCGGCTACGGCCCCTTCGGCGGTATCGGTTGGGGTACCGGGTTCGATATCGGTAACCACGGCATGGGCGGAAGGATGGGACGGCCGACACCCAGATGCTTGCCGGTTCGCATCGTCTTGGCGAACTGATCTGCCGTCCAGCCGCCGATGCCCGTCGCCGCGTCGGGCGTCAAATTCGCAGCGAAGCTTACGCCCCAGGGTCCCGCCCACGCCGTCAGATCGCTGTTAGTCATCGCCACCCATTGATTGGGTGTCAGCACGCCTGCGGGTACGGGTGCGACCACGCTGTTGGCCGGGTGTCCGGACAAAAGCCGCGACGCGTCCGGGGCGGGACCGTTCGGCGTCATGATCTTGGGCGTATGGCAGTCACTGCAGCCACCGAAGGTCGCGAGATATTCCCCACGGCGCACCTGCTCCTTGCTTTCTTTCTTGGCCTGAGCAAGCGCACCCTGCGAAAGCGCCATCGACGTGCATGCTACAAGTACAATTCCAACCGCAACTGCCTTGACCTGCATTGCGCCCTCCGTCATAAGTGATAAAGCGCGGGAACCCTGTCCGGGGGTTCGATTATATGTGCCCGTGCGCCTCCGAGCGCCTGCCATCGGCAGGAATTTGCGCTGGAGGCGCAGTAGGCTATCTTTATAGCAGTTCGTGCAACGGCTCGCCAAATTAGGTGCCAGGCTTCAATGGTTGATTCGGAAAAGCTCGCCGCCCCCGTCCCGGCCACCGATGCCGAGGGCAAACTCCTTTTAAGCGCCGACGAAGCGCGGGACCTGCTGCGCGACTGCTTCGCCGCGTTCGAGGACCGGCTGCGCTCGCTCATGCGCATGTCGGTCGAGACGACCAATGATCTATTCGAGATGAACGAGTTCGTCAACGAGGCGAACGTGCAGGATTTTCGTCTCAAGCGAAAGGAATGGATCGCGCGCTTCGAGCAGGCACTGCGGGAGCTCTTCGACAAAAGGCTCTCCGGCGTTCGCCGCCAGGGCCGCCGTCCCGATTTCGACGCTTCGATCAACACGCTGCGGGTGCTCAACGCTTTCGACCAGGAAAGACAGGCAGCGCTCACGAAGGCCGCGAACCTGCTGCATCGAACCACCAAGCGCGAGGTCGACGCGCTCGATCTTCGCGTGGGCGTTCTCCTGCAGCAAAAGCTCACTCGCGATATCGATAATCCGTTCTCACCTGCCTATATTCTCGACGCCATCGGCGTCGCGTGCCGCGCGGTGTATCCGAATCCAAGGATCTGGCGGCCACTGATGGAGCGCGTCATCGCCGACCTCACGCCGGGGATGAGCAGGATCCTGATCAACGCCAACCGTTTCCTCGCCGGCCGGCAGGTGCTGCCGGAAATCAAGGCAGAACTGCGCGCACGCAGCGAGCTGCGGCCCATTGACGACTCGGATCTGCTGCCGGTATTCACGCAGCTGTTGAAGGAGGCGGCGCCGGCCGGCGCGGACGCCCTGCTTGCCCTCGGCATCGACGTGCCGGCTGCGTCGGGGGCAACGTCAGGCAGGCCGGCACGCGTCGCCGCGAAAACGCCAGCGCAATCCATTCCACCCGCGCCGCCGAAGAGCGCCTCCGACCGGTCGACTTCGGCATCGCCGCAGTCCGCGCCGCCCTCTGGAGCGGCTGTCGCCGGCGCGCCACCTCTTGCGGCACGGAGCGCGGGATGGAATCCCTACGCGATCGACATCGCGCAGCCTCACACTGCGCCGGTCGACGCGCCAGGGACGGGATCTGCGTTACCGCAGCTCGATCCGATGCTCGCGCTGGGCACGCTCTCCGAGGCGATCACAGCGCTGGATCGCTGGCAGCGGGCCGACCCTGGAGTCGAGTCGGACCTGGCGGAGGCGCAGGCGGCCTCGGACGAATCCCAAGTTCCGCTCAACCGCATTCCCATGATCAGCGCGGCGATCGGCGATAAGGCGATCAATTCGCCGGAAAAGATCACGATGGATGTGATCGGGCTGCTCTTCGACTATATCTTTCGGGACCCGTCCATTCCCGAATCGCTGCGAGGACTCTTCACCCGGCTTCAGGTTCCGATACTCAAAACCGCGCTGCTCGATCGCTCGTTCTTTTCCGACAAGAAACACCCGGCGCGACGCCTGCTCGACCATCTCGCGGCCGCGTCGATCGGCGCGACCACCGATTCCGGCTACGGCGCCGCGTTGGAGCTCGTCGCGACGCGAGTGATCGACGAGCTCTGTCGCGATTTCAAAGTCGACGTTGCCGCTTTCGTTGGAGCGGACGCCAAGCTGCAGGAATTTGTCGATGGCGAGCAGCGCAAGCTCGCGGCGTCGCTCAACACCGAAGTCGCCGGAGTGTTCGCGGCGGAAGAGGACGATGCCGACCGGTCGCATGTGCGCGCGTTCATTCGCGACGAGCTTTCCGGCGTGAACGTGCCGTTCGACGTGCGGTCGTTCAGCGAAACGACCTGGGCTGACTACCTCACCCTGCTGCGCGCCCAACATGGCACGGAAAGCGCTGCGTGGCGCGGCGCGGTGCAGACGCTCGAGGACCTGCTGTGGAGCATAACGGCGAAGGAGGGGCCCGCCCAAAAGGCGCGCCTGGCCAAGCTTGTTCCCGGCTTGATTCGCGACCTGCGCGCGGGAGCCGCCGCCCTGGGGCTAGACGACGATCGGATGCGGCCATTTCTCGATGCGATGTACCAATTGCATATGGCGGCGATCAGGCCAAGAGCCGATGCGCCCGAGCAGAAAGCGACGACCGAAAGCGTGCCAGTGTCGATCGCGCCAATGCAAGCCGAGGCGGCGCCGGCAAGCGATTCCATGGACATGACCGCGGCAGACATGGGCGATTCGTCGATCATCAATATTCACGACTTCGTCAGTGAAATGGTCGTTGGAACATGGCTGCGCTTCGAGCAGGACGACGAGAGCATCGACGCAAGGCTCTCCTGGATCAGCCCGCTGCGCAGCAAATATATATTCACCAGCCGCGTTCGCACCCAGGCCGTCGTCGTCACGCCCGAGGAGCTTGCCTGGCAGCTCGGCATCGGCAAGACCCGTCTGATCGTCGAGCCCGTTCCCTTGTTCGATCGCGCAGTCAGCGCAGCGCTGGACTCGATTGCGGCCCGCAAGCCGCACAGCGAAGAGACCGCTGCGGCATAACTTGTTGCGATCCTTCG
Organism: Betaproteobacteria bacterium; assembly: GCA_005889025.1. Lineage (GTDB taxonomy): Bacteria > Pseudomonadota > Gammaproteobacteria > Burkholderiales > Casimicrobiaceae > PALSA-1003. Next base: position 9,132 of record VBCZ01000163.1, on the reverse strand, counting down.
CAAAAAAAGCGGGCCTTTCGGCCCGCTTTCTACCGGCTTGATCGGCTCAGATCGGACTGCAAAAAGCGACGGCATTCGAGCCGATGCCTTCCGGCGCCCACTGACGATTGAGCATCGCGCGGCGCGCCGTAAGATCGATCGTATACCGGTGGTTGGCGTCGTTTCTATTGTTGAAAAAGCGATACACAGGCAAGGTGCCTGGCGGGCAATTGCCTGTGGCATCGGGCAGCAGGACGTAAAAGGCGTCGGCCTGTTCGAGAACCCACGTGCCCGGCCACCGGTTTTGAACGAACTGGCATTCGCTTGCGATTGCGGTATAGAAGTGGGAATCGATCAACGGCAACGGACTGTAGAAGCGGCACACCGGTTGCGCGCCGGCAGGCGCGAGTCCGCGGTAGAGCCACGCGTAAAACACCCCGCCGGTGCGTTGGAATGTCGCGCTGTAAACCGCATCGATGAACGCGGCCTCCGCGCTGTCGCCGGTCATGAAGTAGTGATCCTTGTCGCGCCGATAGTACTCGACGATCGCAACCGTTCCCGGCGGCGCCGTGGCGCTTGCGGGAACCGTGCTTTGCACCGCGAGTCCGGCATCGAGCAAGCCATCGCCGCACGTCAACGCGAAAGCGCACGTGCTTCCGGTTGCGAAGTTGCGCGCCGTCCCGGTGATGATTCCCTGAACCTGTCCCGCCGTGAGGTTGGCGTTGCGCGCCAGGATGAGCGACGCGGTCCCGGCGACTAACGGTGCGGCGAAGCTGGTGCCTGCTTCGCTGGCGTAGCTGGGATTGCCGGGCGACCTCAGACCGGCGTTGGAAATCGACGTGATGAGGGTCGACTCCTCGTTGCCATCGCCCCCGGGCGCGGAAATGTCGATTCGCCGGCTGAAGTTGGAATAGAGCGTACGTTCGCCTTTGCGCGTCGACGCGCCCACCGACATCACGCCGCTACAGTCGGCAGGCGCCGAGCTCGCCGCATCGGTGCTCTCGTTACCGGCGGCCACGGCGATGACCACGCCCTGCGCCAGCGCCTGGTTGACCGCGTCCTGCAACGCTTGCGGACAGGCGGTAAACCCGCCGATGCTCATGTTGATCACTTTTGCCGGATTCTGGTTGGCGGGGACGCCGGCAATCGGCAGCCCGGCAGCCCATAGAACGCCCTCGACGATGCCGTCGAAGGTGCCGCCGCATTTTCCCAGCACGCGCACCGGAAGAATTTTTGCATTCCAGTCCATCCCTGCGATCCCGGCGCCGTTGTCGGTATTGGCGGCGATGAGACCGCTGACGAACGTGCCGTGCCAGGAACTGAACTCGGCAGGCGAGCCTGGAAAACACTCGCCCTCGCCCGTAGCGTCGCCGGGATCGGATGCGTCGCTGGTGCGCCTGATGAAATCGAAGCCTGGAAGAACCCGTCCGGAGAGCTCCGGATGCGAGGTGATGCCCGTGTCGATGACCGCGACCGTGATGGCGGCGCTGCCGGTGTCGATATCCCATGCGGTCGGCGCGTTGATGCCGCCGACGGGATCGGAGAGCGCCCATTGCTTGGGATAGCTGGGATCGTTGGGTACCCGCTTGATGACCGCGCGCCGCACCGGGTCGGCAAACTGTACCGCGGGATCGGTCTCCAGTTGCGCCGCCATGCCCGCGAGCTCAGCGTCGGGCACCGGTTCAGCAATCTTGAGCACCCAAACGGCGCCGATTGCGCGCTCCACGCTGATCGGCGTGCCGATGAGGGAGCCGAAGCGCGGGAGCAGCGAGCCCCATTCGGGGGACGTGTCGCCCGTAAGCCGCACCATCAGCTTGTTGCCGCTGATGGTCGCACCCTCCGCAACCGACGCGCTTTTGGCGGTGGGCGCGGTCCGCACCGGCTCCGCCCAGAGCACGCTCCGGTCGCTGCGCAAGCGCCGCGCCATGGCGTCGGCCGTTTCGGAATCGAGTGGCTCGGGTAAAACGAATTCGAGGCTACCGGTCCGGGTCACGCCGCCAAGGGTCAGGGGAAGCCCCGTCAGCATCTCGAGGCGCGTCAAGGTGTCGGGAGCAAGGCTGCCGGCCGCGCCCGTGGACGGATGCATCATTACGCGCAGTCGCTTCACCAGCTCCGACGCCGTTGCCGGCAAGGCAATGCCGAGTGCGAGCAACAAGACAAGTCTTGTCGTTCCTTTTTGCCACATGGGTAGCTCCCTTCGGGCCCTGCGCCGACCTTGCGTCGCCGCGGTAGGACGGCATCCTACAGAATGACATTGGAATTGTCATGCGCGCACTGAGGTTCCCATTGGAGAGCGGGCTCGTACGGCGCAAAAGACCACAGCCAACGCCGCGGATATGCGTCGATACTAACCGGCAACGATACGGTTTTTTTCGACCCAGGGGACGGCAAATGCCCGCTGGTAAGGCGCAAGCACCTTGATTATTTGAGCGAAGATTTTGGGATTCGCGGCAATGACCTGGCCACCGTACAAATACGCGTTATCTCCAAGGAGATCGCCCACGAGACCGCCTGCCTCCAGGATGAGCAGGCTCCCCGCCGCGACATCCCAGGCATTGAGGCCGATTTCCCAGAACCCGTCGTAGTAGCCCGCGGCGACGTAGGCAAGATCGAGCGCTGCGGAACCGGGGCGCCGCAATCCGACCGTTTCCATCATCATCGCACGCATCATCCTGATGTAGGTGTCGACATCGCTTCCATCGCGAAACGGAAATCCGGTGCCGATAAGGCAGTCGCGAAGGTGCTGCCGCCGCGAGACACGCATGCGATGATCGTTCAGAAATGCACCGCGACCGCGAGTCGCGGTGAAGAGATCGTTGCGTACCGGATCGTAAATCACGCCCTGCGTGATCTGGCCTTTATGTTGCAGCGCTATCGATACGCAATATTGCGGGAATCCGTGCAGGAAGTTTGTCGTTCCATCCAGCGGGTCGATGATCCAGAGATATTCGGCGTCGGCGTTGGCGCCTTTGGCCGTGCCTTCCTCTGCTAGAATCGCATGGTCCGGGTACGTCGCGTGCAGCACATCGACGATCGCGGCTTCGGCGGCGCGATCGACTTCGCTGACGAAATCCTTCGGGCCCTTCGCGGTAATGGTCAGACGATCGAGGTCGCGCGCGCCGCGATTGATGACGCTGCCGGCGCGGCGTGCGGCCTTGACGGCGGTTGAAAGCATCGGATGCATGTCTGGCGTCTGCGCCACGTCCAGGATCCGTGGCGGCGAAAGGATTCAACCGCGCATTCTACCTGTACATTGCCGTCATGCCTTCGCCCCTCGATCGTGTCCGTGTCGTTCTGTGCGCTCCCAGTCATCCGGGAAACATCGGCGCATCCTGCCGCGCGATGCAGACGATGGGACTGTCGCGGCTGATCCTGGTGAATCCGCAGCGCTTTCCTCACGCCGATGCCGTGGCGCTTGCCGCGGGCGCAACAAGCGTGCTCGATGCGGCAAGCATCGTATCCTCGCTCGACGCCGCGCTCGACGGCGTTGCACTGGCGATCGGGTTCACGGCGCGGCCGCGCGAATTCGCGGGAGCGGTGCTTTCAGCGCGCGACGCCGCGCGCGAGGCGCTGCGCTACGCCGGAGCGGGCGACGTGGCGCTGGTATTCGGCTCCGAAATGTCGGGCCTGTCCAACGACGAAGTCGCCCGCTGCCAGGTTGTCGCGACGATTCCCGCCGCGCCGGACGCCACATCGCTCAACCTTGCCGCCGCGGTGCAGGTCGCCGCTTACGAGCTTCGAGTCGCAGCGCATGGCGAGACGGTATGGTCCGCGCCCGCGTTCGAGCCGGCGACGCAGGAAAGCATCGCCGAGCTGTTCGCGCATGGGGAGAAAACGCTGGCCGCGCTGAATTTTTTTCGCCCATCGCAGCCCCGGCGCCTGCTTCCGCGGCTGCGACGCCTGTTCGCGCGCGCCAGGCTGGAAAAAGAGGAAGTGAATATTCTCCGCGGCATCCTCGCGCGCATCGACGAGCGATTGGAGCGGCTCGAGCAAACGGAGAAATGATTGGAGGCCGAGGGTGGCGAACTCAAAGTGGATCGGCGCTGCCGCAACTGCGGAGCCTTAGCGGGCGCTGCCTACTGTCCGGAGTGCGGACAGGAAACTCACTTGCGTCTACCGACGCTTCGCGAATTCCTGCGCGAAGCCGCCGGACGATATGTCGCACTCGACGGGCGCTTCTGGCGCACTCTCATCGCGCTGTCTTTTCGTCCCGGTTGGCTCACACGCGAATATTTCGCGGGCCGTCGCCGGCGCTACGTGCGTCCCGCGCGGCTTTTCCTCGTGCTTTCTATCGCGTTGTTTGCATTGCTGCGCTTCACCGGCGAACCGCCCAAGCTTGTCGACCAGGACGCAGCCAAGTCGAAGCGCAATGAGACCACCGTCTTCAATACCGATGAACCCGGCGGTACCGCACTGCGATTCGACCCGGACTTAAACCTCTACTTGGACGCCGGGGCCGGTCGGTGGGTCGACCCAGTGCGACGCCAAATCGACGTCTTCAACCGGTTGCCTCGGCAAGACAAAGCCGATCAGATTTTCGCCGGTGTCCTGCGCTATGGGCCGTACGCCATGTTCGCGCTGCTGCCGCTGTTCGCGCTGCTTGTCGAACTGGCTTATGCCGGACGTGCGCGCCGCTATCCCGCGCGGCCGCGACGCTACGCGGCGCATCTGGTGTTCGGCGCACACAACCACGCATTCTTGTTCCTGATCGTAGCCTTGATCGTGCTGATCCCTGTCGTCGCGGTGCGCGACGCGCTCGCGCTATGGGCGATCGTATATCTGCTGCGGTCGATGAAAAACGTCTACGGCGGCCGGTGGTCCGGCGTGCTCGCGCGGGCAGTTATCATTTCGCTGGCCTATCTGGCAGCTTTTATCGTGGCGATAAGTGCGCTTCTGGCCGCAGCGATTTTGCTTCGCTGACGCCGCCGTCATGCGCTTTGGGCGATGAGCGAGACCCGGCCATTCCGGACTATGCGCGTGTCGGCTCTCGCGCATTCGACCAACTCGCGCGATCCAGGCTTAATCCGAATAGTTGAGCAATTCTGTCGGATATGCCAAAATTCATCGATGTTTGATCGACTTCGCGAAGATATCGGCGTCGTTTTCGAGCGCGATCCGGCAGCCCGGACGACGTGGGAGGTTCTCACGTGCTATCCGGGCCTGCACGCCCTGGTTTGGCATCGCGCGGTCGCGCGTCCGCTGTGGCGGAGCGGCCTGCGCTGGCTGGGCCGGTGGATGTCGCACTGGGGCCGATGGCTCACCGGCATCGAGATCCATCCAGGCGCGAGCATTGGACGGCGGGTGTTCATCGATCATGGGATGGGTATCGTGATCGGCGAAACCGCCGAAATCGGCGACGACTGCACGCTCTACCACGGCGTAACGCTGGGGGGCACGTCCTGGAATAAGGGCAAAAGGCACCCCACATTGGGACGAGGCGTGGTTCTCGGGGCGGGTGCGAAGGTTCTGGGCCCGATCCTGGTCGGCGATAACGCCAAAGTCGGCTCCAATGCGGTGGTCGTGCGGGATGTTCCGCCTGGCGCGACCGCGGTCGGCATTCCGGCGCGCATGGTCACGGGCGACGACGCGCTGAGACGGGAGGCGCAGGCGGCGAAAATCGGGTTTTCGGCCTACGGCATCGGCGCCGACATGAACGATCCGATAGTCCAGGCGATCCATTCGCTGCTCGATCACGCGGCGGCGACCGATACTCGCCTGCAACGCTTGATCGAGCACTTGCAGAGCGACGGCGTGGACTGCGGGGACGCCAGAGCTACGGCGGAGCGGTTCGATCCCAAACAAATCAATAAGATGCTGGAGTGAACCAATCGGGCATTTAGTTGACTAAATCGATCAGGTATTCTAAAATTTGTGCTGTCGAGGACGCGATGGAACTGGATTTATGCGACTGACCACTAAAGGGCGTTTCGCCGTGACCGCGATGATCGACGTCGCGATGCATGGCGGCCAAGGACCCGTGACTCTTGCGGGCGTTTCCGAGCGGCAGAAGATTTCTCTGTCGTATCTTGAGCAGCTGTTCGGCAAG
>VBCZ01000163.1:0-3063 GCA_005889025.1 Betaproteobacteria bacterium | reverse complement strand
TGGCGCGCCCCGCGAACTCCGTTTCCGTGGCGGACGTCATCGTCGCCGTGGATGAGCCTATCGATGCGACGAAATGCGGCGGCAAGGAAAACTGCCATGATGACAAGCGGTGCATGACCCATGAGCTTTGGGCCAACCTGAATGTGCATATTTTCGCGTACCTGAAGTCTGTCACGCTCGAGCAACTGGTGAGGCAGCAGGACAAGCAAGCCGTCGCCGTATTGAAGGATCAGCGCTTGCCGACGGGCACAAAGCCCGAGCCTGCCGAAGTGGTTTGAATCGAACCCGCTAAAGATACCGATGAAAAAACCGATTTACCTCGATTACTCGGCGACAACGCCGGTCGACCCGCGCGTGGCGGCGAAAATGATTCCCTATCTGACCGAGCAGTTCGGCAATCCGGCTTCTCGCTCACACGCGTTCGGATGGGAAACCGAAAAGGCGGTCGAGGAAGCGCGAGCCGAGGTTGCAAAGCTCGTCAACTGCGATCCGAAGGAAATCGTCTGGACTTCCGGGGCCACCGAGTCGATCAATCTGGCATTGAAGGGCGCGGCGCATTTCTACAAGGAAAAAGGCAAGCATCTTGTCAGTGTGAAGACCGAGCACAAGGCGACTCTCGACACCTTGCGCGAGCTCGAGCGCGACGGATTCGAGGTCACCTATCTCGACGTCCGGGACGACGGGCCAACGAAATTGGCGTGATCCAGGACATTCCCGCGATCGGCGAGCTCTGTCGCGGGCGCGGAATCATTTTTCATGTCGACGCGGCGCAGGCGACCGGCAAGATCGCGATCGACCTGGGCGCGCTCAAAGTCGACCTGATGTCGTTCTCCGCGCACAAGACCTACGGCCCGAAAGGCGTGGGCGCGCTCTTCGTACGGCGCAAACCGCGCGTTCGCATCGAAGCGCAGATGCACGGCGGAGGCCACGAGCGCGGCATGCGTTCGGGCACGCTGCCGACGCATCAGATCGTCGGCATGGGCGAGGCGTTCCGCCTGGCGCGCCTGGAGATGGCGGCGGACAACGAGCGCATCCGCATGCTGCGCGACCGCCTGTTGAAAGGTCTGTCCGAGATCGATGAAATCTATGTCAATGGCGACATGGAGCACCGCGTTCCACACAACCTTAACGTAAGCTTCAACTACGTCGAAGGCGAGAGCCTGATCATGGCGATCAAGGACGTCGCGGTATCCTCGGGATCGGCATGCACGTCGGCATCGCTCGAGCCGTCGTACGTGCTGCGCGCCTTGGGCCGCAGCGACGAGCTCGCCCACAGTTCGATCCGCTTTACCGTCGGCCGTTTTACGACCGAGGAAGAAATAGACTACACGGTGGGCCTGCTCAAGCAGAAGATCTCCAAGCTGCGCGAGCTTTCACCACTCTGGGAAATGTACCAGGAAGGAGTCGATCTCGATACCGTCCAGTGGGCCGCGCATTGACCGCGCTGATCTGGACGCCGGCTAATCTGCCGAAACGGTTTTAACGAGGAGTAGCGATATGGCATACAGCGACAAGGTTCTGGACCACTATGAAAACCCGCGCAACGTCGGATCGTTCGCCAAGGATGCCGAAGATGTCGGGACCGGCATGGTCGGGGCGCCTGCGTGCGGCGACGTCATGAAATTGCAGATCCGCGTCGGCGCCGATGGGCGCATCGAGGACGCCAAGTTCAAGACCTACGGCTGTGGGTCGGCGATCGCTTCTTCATCGCTGGTGACCGAATGGGTGAAGGGAAAGACACTCGATCAGGCGATGGGAATCAAGAATACCCAGATTGCCGAAGAACTTGCGCTTCCTCCGGTCAAGATCCATTGCTCGATTCTCGCCGAGGATGCGATCAAGGCGGCAGTCGCCGACTATCGGAAAAAGCACGGTGACGTCGCGGCCGTGAGCGGCGTCTCCGAAGGCAATCAGCCAGTCACTGCATAGGGCAACGTGTCGATTTCCCTGACCGAGACGGCGGCGAGACACGTCGCGAGCTTTCTCAGCAAGCGCGGGAAGGGCATCGCGCTGCGACTGGGCGTGCGCACCACCGGCTGCTCCGGGCTTGCCTATAAGCTCGAGTACGCCGACGATATTCGTCCCGAGGATCATCGTTTCGAAAGCCATGGAATCACCGTCGTGGTCGACCCGAAGAGCTTGCCGTATCTCGACGGCACCGAGCTCGACTTCGCACGGGAAGGGCTCAACGAAGGGTTCAAGTTCAACAACCCGAACGTCAAGGACGAGTGCGGCTGCGGCGAGTCGTTTAACGTCTAAGGTCGCAGACAATTCCGCATCGAGGCACCATGGCGGTGCTTCTCCCTTTCGATGTCGCGTCCTCCCCTGGACCAGGTCGAAAGCCGGAGGTGTTTTTCCTTGCGCCCGTTGCGGCGCGTGCCAGCATTTCGCAGGACCATTTCGCACTTTTCGGCTTGCCCCTGAGCTACAGCGTCGATGAAGGCGCGCTGGACGCCGCGTACCGCAAGCTGCAAAGCGTGGTCCATCCGGATCGATTCGCGTCCGCAGCGGAGCCCGAGCGAAGACGCGCGCTGCAGGCATCCGCGCGAGTGAATGAGGCCTACCGCGTTCTCAAGGACCCGGTCGAGCGGGCGCAGTATCTCCTGTCGTTGAACGGTATCGAGGCGCTTTCGGAAACCGATACTTCGTTGCCGCTGGATTTTCTGGAAGGCCAGCTCGAGCGGCGCGAAGCGATTGCGGAGGCTGCCGAACAGCGCGACTCCGGCGCACTCGACGCGCTTCAGCGCGAAATACGCGCCCAGGCGCGCGAGCTCGAGGCAAGGTTGGCGAGCGAGCTCGACTCCAAGGCGACCTTGAGCGATGCACGAACGACGGTTCGCAAGCTCAAGTTCCTGTCCAAGCTCGTTGCGGATATCGATTCGACCTACGTGCAGATCGAGGATTGATGGCGCTCCTGCAAATCGCCGAGCCCGGCGAGGCGCCGGCCCCCCACCGCCATCGGCTCGCGGTCGGCATCGATCTCGGCACGACCAATTCGCTTGTCGCGACGGTGCGCAACAGCATTCCGATGGTGCTGCCCGACGAAGAGGGTCGGCCGCTGCT
>VBCZ01000164.1:3157-4738 GCA_005889025.1 Betaproteobacteria bacterium | reverse complement strand
GTGCGCAATCATGACTGGGTGCTCAATCTCATGTACGGTTGCAACGTGCTGCTGCCGGCCGCCGTTGTCTATACCGCGCTTCATCACGAGGTCATGAGCGTCCGATTCGGCATCACCCGCGCCGTGATCCTGTCGACCGTGTTCGTCGTGTCGATCGCCGCCGTCGATCAGGCCGCCAAGCTTCCGATCGAGAGTTTCATGGAGGAGCGCGCGGCGCTCAAGCCGTTTGCCGTCCCGCTTTCCTTCCTGCTCGCGGTCGGTCTTGCCCTGATCCACAATCCTCTGCACGGCGCGGTGGAGCGGGTGTGCGCGCCGCGATGGCACCGGGCGCGCCGCCGGCTGCAGGAGGTGGCGCAGCGGTTGGTGGACGACGATGACATCACGATCGTGGATGTCGATCGAGCGTTGGTCGAGGACACGGCCAGCGCTTTATGGCTGAAATGCGCGGCGCTCTTCCGCCGGCAACCCGGCGACGCCTTCGTGTTGCAGACACACGTCAATTGGCCGGTGGACGCCAAGCAGACATTGCGCGCCGGCGATCCGTGGGTCCCTTCGGCGACAACCGGTCCGGTGCGATTGACTTATCCGGACGAAGCGCCGCTCGCGCCGGCTCTGGCCGTGCTGGTTGTCCGACGCGTCACGCGCCATCCCGCGAGCCGGCTTGTCCTCTATGGCCATCATCTCACCCGTGAGCAGATCGATCCCGACGAGATTCGGATTCTCGATGAGATTTCCCGGGCGGCCGCGCTGGCCTACATGCGGTTGGAGGTCGAAGCTGCCGCCGACGCTTCGCAGGGCAGCGTCTCCACCGCGCCTTCCGACCCCTCGGACAGCGCCGCGCACAAAGGATAAATGGTCAGGCCGCTCAGAGCCTGCCCTGAGCTTGCCGAAGGGATAACAGAAGGGCCGTGCTGTTGGCGATCCGCTCGAAAGCATTGCGTTCCCGGCAACTTGGGTGTATGCATGGGTCGCAGGTTCGTCAAGTGAAAATGCTGGTCCAGTCGCAGCCGCTTTCGCGGATCCTCAGGTCTTCCTCTCTCCCTTGAAGTTCCGGCACTCGGGCTCAAAGCCCGTCATTCGTCTTACACAGGAGCAGTAGACATGAGTACAGGTATTGTGAAGTGGTTCAACGACAGCAAAGGGTTCGGCTTTATCACACCCGACTCCGGGGGCAAGGATCTCTTTGCGCATTTTTCGGCGATTCAAGGCGAGGGCCACAAGAGCCTGCGGGAAAACCAGAAGGTCTCCTTCGATACGACGACCGGTCCGAAGGGGGACCAGGCGTCCAACATCAAATCGCTGGATTGATCGGATTCAAGCGGTAAAAAAAGCCCGGGCAACCGGGCTTTTTCGTTCCAGGGTGGCGTTCCGCAGTTATTTCATAAGGTCCGAGACGATTCATGATTTCCTTCGGCAAGCTCAGGACAGTCAAGCTCACCAGGAACGATTGAAAGTAATGCAGTTATCAAGGGAACGTCACACTAAATTAGTGTGCTGTGTCTCAAGTTCGTTGCATAAATTGCCGTCATTCCGGCCAAGCCCGCCTCAGTTGGCAGATGAGGGGCGCGAGCCGGAATCCAT
>VBCZ01000164.1:0-3137 GCA_005889025.1 Betaproteobacteria bacterium | reverse complement strand
TTAGCGACCGTCTCTATTGCGACGCTCGCGCCATGCGAGGTAGGCGATGCCCGCGAGAGGCACCGCAAACAGCAGGAACTCGAACCAGCCCGACCCGCCGTCAGGCGAGAGCCTGAACAGTTGCTCGATAAAGTCCATCGCGATAGCCTCCGGAGATGCAATCGGCGCGCGGCGGTGCGATCACCACGCAGCCAAATGAGAACAAAGCCATCGTTGAGCGCAGCAGACGTTGAAGGCGACCTGCCGCCACAAATATATTACCCGCGGCCCCACTGAATTGCGAGCGATGTCGCTCGGAAGATGCACGTCGCACGCAGCCGGTTTTCGCGAGCGCATCGTTGCAGCGTAAGTGTACAATTTCAAATCCCGGCCTCGTGTTATAGCGAGTCTTCCCGGCTCCCTTTCTAAATCCGAGGACATGTCATGCCGCGCTCCCGCTGCTTCGCCGATCTGAGGACGCTGCTTGCGTTATCGTTGCCAGCGATGTTGGCTTCGACGGTTGCCGTCGGCGCCGATACCCGCGTATCCGTCGGCAGCCCTCCGACGAGGTCTGTGCGGCCGGTGATCCGACCACTTGTCCATTCACAGCGGGTGTCGGCTTATCCGGCATTTACTTTTCGTTGGACGGCGGAGCGACCTGGACGCAGCCAACCTACAGTGGCTGGAGCGCCCGGGCCTGCCTCGGACCGGCTGCTTGTGTTCCTGCGGTAGGCCCGATCGGCACCCTGCCTTGGTACTACGAGAACGGGCTCGTTTCCGACGGCGATCCCACGCTTGCGTTCGGTCCACGTCCGGGTTCCGACGGTACGTTCTCGTGGACGAACGGATCGCGGCTGTATTACGCAAATCTTGCGACCAACTTCAGCGGCCAGCGCAGCGAAGCCGCATTCAAGGGCTTCGAAGCGATCGCCGTGTCGCGCACGGACAACGTCGTTGCCGCGGCGGGTGGAGACAAGAATGCATGGATGGATCCGGTGATCGTGTCCAAGCAGAACTCGGCGCTGTTTTCGGACAAGGAAACGATTTGGGCCGACAACGCCCGATCGAGCCCGTACTTCGGCCACGTCTACGTCTGCAACGTGGCTTTTCGAAGTGCCGGACATGGAGGCGCGCCCGAACCCGTCCTGTTTGCGAGCTCGACCGATGGCGGCGACACGTGGACGAGCCGCCAGCTGAGTCAAGCGGCCAACACCGGCAGCGGGCAAGGGCGCTCCGGCGGCCGGCAGGGCTGCACCATTCGCACGGACAGTCATGGCGTCATCTACATCTTCTGGAACGGCAGTCTGAACAACCAGTCGGTGCAATATCTGGCTCGCTCGTTCGATGGCGGGCATAACTTTGAGGTCGCGCGGCCGGTGGCCAATGTCGCTGAAGTCGGCGAGTTCGATTCGATTCAGGGGGATTTCACGTTCGACGGGGTTGCCGGGGCGCGCACCGACAGCTTTCCCAGTGCCGACATCGCCAACGGCGCACCACTCGGAACGGATGCCACGAATCGAATCGTGTTGGCGTGGGCGGATGCGCGCCACGGACTGAACCACGAGGAGGCCCTCGTGCAGTACTCGGATAATCGCGGACAGACCTGGCTGGCCTTGGTCAATGGCGCCGAATCGAGCGACCGACCCGATTTTCCTGCGATTGCCATATCGCCCAACGGCACAGACGTATACCTGACCTACATGGGTTTCCTCACGACGTGGCAGTCGACGACGTCGAGCCCGCGATTCATGCAGGGCGTGGTGCGCCATGCGAGCGGCGCGCTTACAGGTTGGTCGACGCTCAACCGCGGTACGGTTGGCGATGCTCGCGGATCCAGTGCAAACAGCCTGACGTCCGAGTTCCTGGGCGACTACAACTCGGTGGTCGCGACGCGCACCTTCGCTGTGGCGACTTGGAATGATGTGCGCAATGCGGCCGACTGCCCGGCCATCGACGCGTGGCGCCAGTCACTGGTCGATGGAACGCCGACCGCCACGCCGGCGCCGGGAACGGTCTGCCCGGCAAACTTCGGCAATTCGGATATTTTCGGCGGCCCGTAGCCGAAGCCCTGATCGTTGCAGCAGGGGCGCGAGGCCATGGGCTGAGCTTGCAACGAGAATGTTGTCTATTCACAGAGAATATTGTCATTCCGAACGCAGTGAGGAATCTGCTTTGGAAGCAGATCCTTCCCCCGGATCAAGTCCGGGGCTAAAGGCGGCTCAGAGCCTGCCCTTAGCTCGTCGAAGGGACGACAACACTGACCGCTATTCCACGCCGCCGGACGCGAACGCAGCCTTGCCGGCCGGTGTTGCGATCTGGTTGAGCACCGCTTTCACGACATCGGGTGAGGTTGTGCCAGTCATCATCACCGCTTCGTAGCTGGTGTAGTTCTGCACGTCGGCCGGCAGCGGGCCGACGAGCTTCACACCTTTCGTCTCGGACGCCTTGATCTCGGTGATCGCGCCGAAGCCGATTTCGTTTCCCTTGCCCTTGCTCACATGCTCCATCACCGCTGCGCCGTCGGGATAGCGCGTGGTCTTCGCCTTGAGCTGCGCGAGGATGACCATTTTGTCGAACAGCTTGTCCAGGTAGATGCCGGTGGATGCGGTGTTATAGACCACCGAGTCCGCGGCCAGCAGCGCTTGTTTCAACGCATCGACCGATGCGATGTCGGGCACGGATGCGCCATTGCGAACGACCACGCCGGCGCCGACGCGACCGACCGGAACGCGGGTCTCGGCCGCGACCTTGCCATCCTTCGCGGCCCTGTCGATTGCTTCCGGTGGCGCGATGAGCATGTCGTAGGTCTCGCCGGCGGCCAGACGTGCGGCGATCTGCGGCGCAGTATTGAAGTAGATCGTGAGGACGTGCCCCGTTTCGCGCTTGACCGTCTGCGCGAACGCCAGCAGGCCAGGCCCGATTGCACCCGCGCTCATGACTTCGACATCCGCAGCCAGGACCGTCGCGTACAGGAGAGGCATAATCAGTAGAGCGGCAAGAAAACGCTTCATGGAGTCGGAACTTTCGAACGTCAGCCGGCGGCCGGGATTCGCGTTCGAAGCGCGACGCCGCGATCGCGGAACGCGGCCAACGTATGGCGGAAGGTTCGCTACGGCTTGATCGCTACGACCTTGCCATTACGCGAAATGTAGATTGGC
>VBCZ01000161.1 GCA_005889025.1 Betaproteobacteria bacterium | reverse complement strand
ACCGCCCGAGAGATGGACGTTCTTCCCTATTTGCGCGCACGATCCGACGGTCGCCCACGTATCGACCATCGTCCCCTCGTCGACGTAGGCGCCAATGTTGATAAAGCTCGTCATGAGCACGACGTTGGGAGCGACGTACGCGCCGCGGCGCGCAACGGCTGGCGGTACGACGCGCACGCCCGATCGCACGAATGCGGCCTCGTCGAACTGCGCGAACTTGCTGCGAACCTTGTCGTAGAAACGAAACGGGTCGCTCGGGGACGACGCGCCCAGAAGAACGTTATTCGACAGCCGGAACGACAGGAGCACGGCTTTCTTCAGCCACTGGTGAGTCACCCACTCCCCACCTCGCTTCTCGGCCACGCGCAGCCGTCCCGCATCGAGCTCGTCCAGCGCAGACGCGACCGCATCCCTAAGCGCGGCAGGCGCGTTCGTGGGCCCGAGCCCGTGTTTTTGTTCCCATGCGGATTCAATCGTCTGCTGCAGGGCGTCCATCGATGCAGGCTTGCCGCGATTGCGGGCAAAACTACGATTTTACCCTGCCAAGCTCCGCCCGACCGAAGTTACATTGCCTTGAAAAGGTGCGCGAACGTGCGGCTCACCGTCAGGGGTTCAGGACGTTCCTTGAGAACGATGAGCGGCTGGTCGCGATAGTCGCGATCGACGCGGGCGATTGCCCGAAGATTGACGATGGTCCCGCGATGAACCTGCCAGAACACCTCCGGGTCGAGCTCCTCGAACAATTCCTTGATGGTCTTGCGGATCAGCGCCTCGCCCGCCGCCGTCACCACCTTGGTGTATTTGTCTTCGGCGTGGAAATAACAGATCTCGTCGACCGGTATCAGGCGCATCGACGCGCCCAACGAGGCCCTGATCCATCGCAGCGGGCCGCTGCCGTCGCGCGCCGCAAGACGCATGAGCACGCTGGCGAGATCGAGTGGCGGGGAAGCAAGCCGCTGCTGCAGGCGCTCGACGACCTTCGCCATCCGGTCCACGGTGACAGGCTTGAGCAGATAGTCGACGGCGCCTTGCTCGAACGCCGTCACGGCGTACTCGTCGTATGCGGTGACAAAAACGATGTGGCAGGCGTTGCCGATCGCTGCGGCCACCTCGAGGCCGTCCTTGACCGGCATGCGGATGTCCAGAAACGCCACGTCCGGCTTGAGCTCCGCGGCAAGGGCGATCGCCTGTTCGCCGTTCTCAGCTTCGCCGGTCACCGCCAGCTCGGGCCATGCCTGCACCAGCCGCGCTCTAAGCTGCGCGCGCAGCATGGGTTCGTCCTCGGCGATAAGCGCGGTGAAGCGCCTAGCCGGAGGCTGCTGCATACGGAATCTCGATGCTTGCGCGTGCCCCGCCTGGAGCGACCCCTTCCAGCGTGAATTTCGAGCGCTGACCGTATACTGCCTTCAGGCGCTCACGCAGATTGCTGAGCCCGATGCCCTTTCCTGCGTTGCCGGCGAGGCCGCGCCCGGTGTCCGTGACCGCGACGCACAAGGCATCGTCGGCGCGGCGCGCCTCGAGCCGGACCTCGCCGCCTGCGGCCTGCGGCTCGATCCCGTGCTTGATCGCGTTCTCGACCACGGACATCAAAAGCATCGGTGGGAAGGGATGTGCGCGCAGCGCGGCCGGTACATCGACCGCAAATGTGAGCCGCGGACCCATGCGCATCTGCATGATCGACAGATACGCCGAAGCGAGATCGACTTCCTGTCCCAGCGTCGAGCTGCCCGAGCGGAGCTGAGGCAGCGCCGCCCGAAGATACGCAAGAAGATGCCCTAGCAGTTGGCCGGCCTTGGGCGGATCAGTCTCGGTTAGAAACTGAACCGAGGCGAGCGTATTGAACAGGAAATGCGGCTCGACCTGAGCCTGCATGAGCTTGAGCTCCGCTTCGATCGCCTGTTTCGACAGGAGATTGCGGTCGGCTTCAGAACGGATGATCTCGGTTCGCGTCCGAGCCTCTCGGAACTTCAACAGGAAGAAAAGGCTGACAAACAGTCCGGTGGTGAAGCCGCCCAGCAACGTCATCCAGAACCGCTGGGGCTCCGCACGCATGTCGGCGAGAGTGTAGCCCTTGATCAGGATCATCAGCGCGCAGCCCGCCACGGCGCCTATCGCCACGGCCCATACCAGCCGCCACACGGGATGGGTTTTTTCCCAGGGCGAGGCGACGTTGACCGCGTAGGCGATCGACAGGCCGAAGCACTGGGCGGTGATCAGCGGGTGCCAAAAGGGGCGGTGATCATCGATGAACAAGAGCGCCGCGAACCCGGTGTTGATCGCAAGGATCAGCGCCAGGGTTTGCCACGAAACACCGCGGCACCCGGCGGCGAGCGGATTCCACCAATGCGTGCCGTGCGCGGTTGTCGACATGGCTGAATTGTAACCACGCCGGGTGCGCCCGGCCGATTGCGCGACGGGACGGCGTGCGTGCCGACAGAGCGCTGCGGGCGGGGGTGGACGGTGCGCTTGCTAGCTTCCCTCCGCCCCGGCGAACCGGATAAGCCTGTCGATGGCCTCTGCGCATTCCGCGAAATCGGCCACCAAGGCTATGCGGATGTACCCGCGTCCCGGGTTGAGTCCTTGCGCCTCGCGGCTGATATAGCTCCCCGGGAGAACGCTGACCGCTTCCTGCGCGTAGAGCCGCTGCGCGAACCCGGCGTCGTCGCCCGGTACCTTCGCCCACAGATAAAACGCCGCGTCGGGTTGTTGCGCGGCGAGGACGGCATTCATCCGAGGCGCGAGCACGGAGAACTTCCGTGCGTAGAGCAACCGATTGGCCCGCGCGTGATCCTCGTCCTTCCAGGCCGCGATGCTGGCGGCTGCGACCGCCGGCGACATCGCCGATCCGTGGTAAGTGCGAGCGCTTGGACAGGCTGCCGAAGCAAAGCAGCCTGGGATAGCCGTGCCGGCCAAGCGCCTGAGCTGCGCCCAGCGCGCCGATCGGCGGATTGGCCTCGTCGAAAAAGATTTCCGAATAGCATTCGTCGGAGGCAATCACGAATCCGTGGCGGTCGGAGAGTGCGAACAAAGCTCGCCATTCCTCCTGCGGCATGACGCGACCCGTAGGATTGTCGGGCGAGCATACATAGAGAAGCTGCGTGCGCGCCCACACTTCGTCCGGCACGCTTTCCCACTGCGGTGCGTAGCGATTTTCGGCATCTCTGTTGACGTAGTAAGGCGTCGCTCCCGCCAGCAGCGCCGCGCCTTCATAGATCTGATAGAACGGGTTCGGCACGACGACGGTAGCGCCCACGCGGCTCGCGTCGATGATGGTTTGCGCGAACGAGAACAAGGCCTCGCGGCTGCCGAGCACGGGCAGGACCTGCGTGGAGGCGTCGAGCGCGGAAAGAGCGTGTCGTCTGACGAGCCACGCCGCGATTGCCTCGCGCAGCGCGGGCACACCAGCCGTTGTGGGATAATTTGCGAGCCCTTTTGCTCCTGCCGCCAGCGCGTCCAGCACAAGCGCGGGCGTGGCGTGCTTGGGCTCGCCGATGGATAGGCTGATCGGCGCGAGTTGCGGATTCGGCGCGACGCTCGAGAACAGAGCGCGCAAACGTTCGAACGGATAAGGTTGCAACAGCGCCAGCTGCGGATTCAAACGGAAGACTCGAATACGGGATAGCGGTGGCCGGGAGTGAAGTATACGTGACGCAAACAGCGTCCCAAGGGTCGCTTCCATGGCGATGGAAACTGATTGCGAGGCTTGCCTGGGTGGTTGCGATCGCGGTGCTCGCGCTTGTGCTTGCGCATTGGATCTGGCGATGGTTCGGGCCGGCGCCGGTCGCAATGCCGATTGTCGCGCCTTCGGGCGATCTCCCCCGGCGTATCGCCGAAGCCGGCCTGTTTGGCGTTGCAGCGGCGGGACCCGCGAATGCGGTGCAATCCTTCACGGGGGATCTCAAGCTGCTCGGCGTTTTCGCGCAGCGCGATGGCCAAGGCTACGCGCTCTTCCGCGCCGGCGCGCGCGGCCCGTTGCTGATCGCGGCGGGCCAGGACATCGCGAGCGGCGTCCAGCTCGAATCGGTGCGTCCCGACGGCGTGACGCTGGTCGACAACGGCCAACGTCGCTCGATGTTGTTGCGCGCGGCCTCGGCGCCGGAAAAACGCCTTCCCGCCGAGCTTCTCGGCGGGATGACCGCCGCACCGGATGGTTGGAAGGCGCTTCTCGAGCCCGGCGCAGGCGGGCTGGTGGTTCGAGATCAAGGCGGATTTGCGGGCATGCTCGGACTCAGGAACGGCGATCGCGTCGAAACCGCCAACGGAATCGCTCTGGCGATTCCCGACGACATCGCATCGACGGTGCTGCAGCCGCTCACCCGAAGTCAGCCGGTGTGGGTATCGGGCACGCGCGGCGGCAAGCCGCAGCAGTGGCTCTACCTCAACGCCGGCGCATGTCCCGCGTAGCGCCCATGTCGAAAGCGCAAGTCAGATCGAAGCCTTGCCCGGCAGCCACTCCAGCAGCGCCGGCAGACTGCCGATAAATCCATCCGCCGCCCATTGCGCGGGGGTGTCGTCGTCTCCGAGATAACCGTAGCTCGCAATCAAGGTCTTCATTCCCGCGGCGCGTCCGGCGACGATGTCGCGCTCGGCGTCGCCCACGTACACGCACTGCGCGGCATCGACGCCGAGCGCTTCGGATGCAGCGAGCAGCGGCGCGGGATGCGGTTTCGCCTGTGGCGTGCTGTCGCCGCAGATCACCGCGCCCGCACGCGTTGACAGCATCAGGCGCTCGAGCAGAGGCAAGGTAAAGCGGGCCGCCTTGTTGGTCACGATGCCCCAGCGCAATCCGCGGCGTTCGATGTCGGCAAGCACGCTTTCGGCACCCGAGAACAGCTGCGTGTGCTCGCACAAAGCGGCCGCGTAATACGCCAGAAATGCATCCCGCAGCGGCTCGAACTCCGGGCTCTCCCGGCCGATACCGAACCCTGCTCCCAGCAGCCCTCGTGCCCCGTGCGACGCATGCGGACGCAATACTTCGAGAGGGAGTGGGGGCAGCGCATGATCGGCGCGGACACGGTTTAGTGCGGCTGCGAGATCGGCCGCGGTATCGGCCAGCGTTCCATCGAGATCGAACAGCACCGCTCGCACCGCGAGCGGGGCGCTAGGCATCGCGACGAAACGTGGCGATATAGTTCACCGTCGTGTCGCGTTCCAGCCGATAGCTCCTGTTCAGAGCGTTGTAGGTCATTCCGATCAGCGCATCGGGCTCGAGCCCGGCTTTTCGCGCCAAGGCAGCGACTTCGGCGGGTTTGAGGAAGCGCGCATATTCATGCGTGCCGCGCGGAAGCAGCTTCAGCATGTACTCCGCGCCGAGAATGGCAAACAGATACGCCTTCGGGTTGCGATTGATGGTCGAGAAGACGACCCGCCCGTCGCGCCGAGCGAGCCGCGCACACGAAGCGATGGTCGACCCGGGGTCCGGCACGTGCTCGAGAAGCTCCATGCAGGTAACGATGTCGAATGCGTCCTTCATCTCAGCAGCAAGACCTTCGGCAGCGATCAGGCGGTACTCGACTTGCGCTCCCGATTCAAGCTGATGCAGGCGCGCGACGGCGAGCGCCTTTTCCGACAGATCGATCCCGGTGACGATGGCGCCGCGCACCGCCATCGCTTCGGTGAGAATGCCGCCGCCGCAGCCGATATCGAGCACGCGCTTGCCCGCGAGGCCTCCGCAGCGCTGGTCGATATACTCGAGCCGCAGCGGGTTGATATCGTGCAGAGGCTTGAACTCGCTGGTCGGATCCCACCAGCGGTGCGCCAGTGCGCTGAACTTCTCAAGTTCGGATGGATCGGCGTTGATCATGAGAGAACGAAAAACAGGATGGGTCCAGGGTGCGCCAGCGCAGTGTAGATCATGAGAGCATGTGAGGCTATCGTACTTGTTCCGAGGCGTCGTGTCGTCCCGTCAGCGTTTTTCGATGCGGTCTTGCCATAGCCGCGCACGCTGCGCAAGATCGCGCGCATCGAGGCGCGCGAGCATTCCACCTGCGACGATCCGAGCTCCCGCGACCCAGACGTCGGTGACCTGATCGCGCCCGGTCACGTGAACGAGGTGCGAGATCGGGTCATAGCATGGCGCGTGCGCGAACGATCCGAGGTCGACCGAAATCACATCGGCCTGTTTCCCGGGTTCGAGCGATCCGATTTCGCGGTCCAGCCCAAGCGCGCAGGCGCCGTTCAGCGTGGCCATTTTCAGCGCAGTCGCGGCGGGAACCGCGCTTGCGTCGCCGGTGACGATCTTGGCCAAGAGCGCGGCAAGTCGCGACTCGGCAAAAACGTCAAGGCGGTTGTTGCTTGCTGCGCCGTCGCTGCCCAACGCCACGTTGATGCCGCGCTTGATCAGCGCTGCGACCGGCGCGATGCCGCTCGCGAGCTTCATGTTCGAAGTGGGACAGTGAATGACGTGCGAAGACTGGGACGCGAGGATCTCGATGTCATCGCCGTCCACATGTACAGCGTGAATGGCGATGAACGCCGGGCCCGTCGCTCCAAGATGATGGAGGCGCTGCAGTGGAGCGACGTGGTGCAACGCGAGGCTTTGCGCTCGCTCGTCCTCCGTCTCCAGAAGATGCGTCTGCACGGGCAGGTCGAGCTGGCGGGCGTAGACGATGATCTTCGTCCAGCCCGCATCACCGACGGTATACGGAGCGTGCGGAGCGAGCGAAAACGACAGCAGCGGCTCGTTCTTCCAGGTATCCCGTGCGGCAAGGCCCGCGTGCAGATATCCGTCCACGTCCGCGGCGTAAGGCGTCGCGAAGTCGAGCACAGGCAAGCCGATCATCGCGCGCATGCCGCTGGCTCGATACGCGCCGGCGGCGGCATCGGGAAAGAAATACATATCGTTGCAGCAGGTGATGCCGCCCAGCAGCATTTCACCCGCGGCGAGCAAGGTCCCGTCGTAGACGAATTCCGGGGAAACAAACCGCTGTTCACAAGGCCAGATGTGGTCCGCGAGCCACGTCTTGAGAGGCACATCGTCCGCTATACCGCGGAGCAGCGACATGGCCGCGTGCGTATGCGCGTTGACCAGTCCGGGAAGGATCGCGTGCGAGGACAGGCGCACATGCTCCGTCGCGGTGAAATCGCGAGCGGCGAGCGCTGTCGGGGCGATCGCGATGATTCGTCCGCCCTTCACCAGGAGCGAATGATTCGGCAGCGTTCCAGGCGGAACGATGGGTATCAGCCAACGCGCGTCGAGGCGCAGATCGACTTCTGTCATGGTGGATGCAAATTGAACGGGAATAAAAAAGGCCCCGCGCTCGGCGGGGCCTTTTCATCGAACGGCGTCGAGTTTAGCGCCTGACGGCTTCGCCTTTGACTTCGACTTCGACCCGGCGATTCGGTGCGAGGCAGGCAATCAGCTCCTTCATGTTCTTCTGATTGCAGACCACGCCTGGAACCGGCTGCGTCTTGCCCATGCCGAGGGTCTCGATCTTGTCGCGCGCTACGCCGCGGCTGACGAGGTAGTCGCGCACAGCATTGGCGCGGCGCTCCGACAGCCTCTGGTTGTACGCCTGTGTGCCGATGCGGTCGGTATGGCCGGTGACGAGCACGAGCTCGATCTTGCTCACGGTGGGAAGCTTGTCGACGACCTCAACGTCGATCGAGCGCTTGCCTTCGGGCTTCAACACCGCCTTGTCGAAATCGAACAATGCCTTGGTCGCCAAGGTGATCTTCTGAGGTGCTGCAGGCGGCGGAGGCGGGGCGGGTGCAGGTGGCGGAGGCGGCGGCGTGACCACGGGAGCCGGTGCGGGCGGCGCGGGCTTGGCCACGAGGTCGGGCTCGCATTCAACGATGGCCATCGCCGGCGTCCAATATCCCGTACGCCAGCACAGCGTGTCGTTGACGCCGGGCTTGCCACCATAGCTTCCGCTACGCCAGATATTGTTTGTCGGCGAGCCATAACCGAACAGAACATAGCCGCTGTTCTGCGGATTAGCCTGGCCAAACGCCGCAGAGGCCAGCATGGCCGCAGTGGCGCCGGTCACGATGGTTGTAGTCAGACGAAGATTCATCACTTTCACCCCTTTGGCTTGAGTTGTTGAGGTTTTACCCGTGCATTATGACGCGTAAGGGCAACGTTTACTCGTGGTCGCTGACAACGCCGACTTCCGTCCGACTATAGCATGGGGATTTTTGCCATGCCAAGGCGTATTTCGATTTCTGCAACAGGAAGTTGGAGCGGTGTCGCGTCGATACAACGGTCATGATAAAATTCATCGTTTTTCGCAGCTTGGTGCCGGCTCGCCCGAGAATGCCGTCCGCGAGTCAATCTCTGGTCCCGCGCCCAGAGTTTCGCAGCCTTGCTGCTTTGACCTATTTCTAACGCAAAAGAGCCCACCTCGCGATGGAGCAGTTCGCTAAAGAAACGCTTCCGGTAAGCCTAGAAGCCGAAATGCGCCATTCATACCTCGATTACGCGATGAGCGTGATCGTGGGAAGGGCCTTGCCGGACGTGCGTGACGGCTTGAAACCGGTGCATCGACGCGTGTTGTTTGCGATGCACGAAGCGAACAACGTCTGGAACCGGCCCTATGTCAAGTGCGCACGGGTGGTCGGCGACGTGCTCGGCAAGTACCACCCGCATGGCGACAGCGCAACGTACGAGGCGCTGGTTCGCATGGTCCAGGATTTTTCGTTGCGCTATCCGCTCATCGACGGGCAGGGCAATTTCGGCTCGGTCGATGGCGATGCGCCTGCCGCATACCGCTACACCGAATGCCGTCTCGAAAAGATTACCGCCGAAATGCTTGCCGACATCGACAAGGAAACCGTCGATTTCGTGCCGAATTACGACGGGAAGGAGCTCGAGCCCACGGTTCTGCCGACGCGCATCCCGAACCTGCTCATAAACGGCTCTTCGGGCATCGCGGTAGGAATGGCAACGAACATCCCGCCGCACAACCTCTCCGAAATCGTCGCCGCATGCCTGGCGCTGCTCGACAAACCGGACACGACCGTCGACGAGCTCATCGAGCATGTGCCTGCACCCGACTTTCCGACTGCCGGAATCATCTACGGCACCGAAGGCGTGCGCGAAGGATATCGGACCGGACGCGGCCGCGTGCTCATCCGCGCGCGCACGCACCTCGAGGAGATCGACAAGGGCGGACGCCAGGCGATCATCGTCGACGAGATACCGTACCAGGTCAACAAGGCGACGCTGCTCACGCGCATCGGCGAGCTGGTGCGCGAAAAGAAGCTCATGCGCGTAGTCATCGAGCTCAAACGCGGAGAAGTCGCCGAGATCATTCTCAACAATCTGTTCAAGCTGACGCAGCTGCAGGACAGCTTCGGTATGAACATGGTGGCGCTCGTCGATGGCCAGCCGCGTGTACTCAATCTCCGGCAATTCCTGGAATTCTTCATACAGCACCGGCGCGAGATCGTGGTGCGGCGCACGCGCTACGAGCTGCGCCGGGCGCGCGAGCGCGGCCACATCCTGGAAGGTCTCGCGGTGGCGCTGTCGAATGTCGACGAGATCATCGCGCTCATCAAGGCAGCTGCGACGCCGCCGGATGCCAAGGCTGCGCTGATGAAAAAGGTATGGCGCTCAGGCGTAGTGGAAGAGATGCTCGCACGCTCCGCGGCCGATGCCGCGCGTCCTGAAGGCCTCGCGCCGGAATTCGGATGGCAGGAAAGCGCCAAGCCGCAGGGATACAGACTCTCCGATGCGCAGGCCCAGGCCATTCTGGAGTTGAGACTGCAGCGGCTCACCGGGCTGGAGCAGGACAAGATCACCGGCGAGTATCGCGACGTCATGGCGCAGATCGTCAATCTGCTTGAAGTTCTCGCGGACCCGGGTCGCGTAACGACGATCGTCGGTGACGAGCTCAAGGCGATACGCAGTCAGTTCGGGGACAAGCGCCGGTCGGAAATTGTCGCCCAGGGAGTCGATCTTTCGCTCGAGGACTTGATCGCCCCCGAAGACATGGTGGTCACGCTTTCTCATGGCGGCTACATGAAAGCGCAGCCGGTCGCCGAGTATCGCGCACAGCGGCGGGGAGGGCGCGGCAAGCAGGCGACGGGAACCAAGGAAGACGATTTCATCGACCACCTGTTCATCGCCAATACGCACGACTTCATCCTC
Organism: Betaproteobacteria bacterium; assembly: GCA_005889025.1. GTDB lineage: Bacteria > Pseudomonadota > Gammaproteobacteria > Burkholderiales > Casimicrobiaceae > PALSA-1003. The sequence goes on along the minus strand of VBCZ01000161.1, from coordinate 1,529 downwards.
TGCTTTTCCAATCGGGGGCGCGTGTACTGGCTCAAGGTGTACAACGTGCCGCAGGGAGGGCGGTCGTCGCGCGGCAAGCCCATCGTCAATCTGGTCCCGCTGCTCGAGCACGAAAAGATCACCGCAATCCTTCCGGTGAAGGAGTTTTCGCAGGATCGCTTCGTGTTCATGGCGACCGCCAAAGGCACGGTGAAGAAGACCCCGCTTTCCGATTTTTCGCGACCGCGGCCGTCGGGCATCATCGCCGTCGATCTCGATGACGGCGACTTCCTCGTCGGCGCGGCGCTGACCGACGGGAAGCACGACGTGATGCTGTTCAGCTCGGGCGGCAAGGCCGTGCGCTTCGAGGAGTCCGACGTGCGCTCGATGGGACGCACCGCACGGGGTGTGCGCGGCATGATGCTCGACCGCGGGCACAGCGTCATTTCGATGCTGGTCGCGGTGGACGAGAAGCAGTCGGTGCTCACGGCGACCGAGAATGGCTACGGCAAGCGCACACCCATCGTCGAATACACCCGCCACGGTCGAGGCACCAAGGGCATGATCGCGATTCTGCAGACCGCGCGAAACGGCAAGGTCGTCGCCGCCTCGCTGGTGTTGCCCACGGACGAAGTCATGCTGATCTCGACAGGTGGCGTGCTTATCCGCACCAAGGTCTCGTCGATCAGGGAGATGGGCCGCTCGACCCAGGGCGTCACGCTGATCAACCTCGGCCCCGGCGAAAAGCTCGCCGGGCTCGAGCGCGTCGTCGAAACCGAGGACGGCGAAGAGGAGAACGGCGTGACGCCGAGTTAAGCAAGCATGGCCGACACCAGCGAGCAGAATCTCAACCGGCACCGCGCGGCCATCGATGCCCTCGATCGCGAACTCCTTCGACTTCTCAGCGAGCGCGCGACGCATGCCAGGCATATCGGCACACTCAAGGCGGGAGCCGCGGCGTACAGGCCTGAGCGGGAGGCTCAGATCCTGCGCGCGATTCAGGCCCAGAATAACGGCCCGCTTTCCAACGATGCCGTCGCCGCGATCTTCCGGCAAGTCATGTCGGCGTGTCTCGCTCTGGAGCAGAAGCTGCGCATCGCCTACCTCGGCCCGTCGGGGACGTTCAGCCATTCTGCCGTATTGGCACATTTCGGCGAGCTGGTCGATGCCGAGCCCTATGCGTCGATCGACGAAGTGTTTCGTGCCGCCGAATCGGGTCAGACCGACTACGCCGTCGTTCCGGTGGAAAACTCCACGGAAGGAGCGGTAGGCCGCACGCTGGATCTCATGTGCCAGACGCCGTTGACGATCGTGGGCGAGGTCCGCCTGCGCGTGCAGCAGAATCTTATGAGCAAGGGCACTGCGCTCGCCGACGTTCGGCGCGTGTATTCGCACGCGCAGTCGCTCTCGCAATGCGTGCAGTGGCTTGCCCGCCATTTGCCTTCGGTTGCACGAGTGCCGGTTGCGAGCAACGCCGAGGCCGCGCGGCCCGCGGCGGCGGAGCCCGGGACCGCTGCCATCGCGGGAGAATTCGCAGCCGCCATCTACGA
>VBCZ01000160.1 GCA_005889025.1 Betaproteobacteria bacterium | reverse complement strand
CGCAGGGTATGCCCTAGAGGAGCACCGCGGAGAAAGATGCATCCTCGCTGCAGTTCCCTCCGACCGAGGGCGCCGAGAAGCGGCCCTCGATGCCTTGCGCGGTTGCCTGGATCTCGGACATGCTCGCCGCGGTGTTGAGGCCGCTGGAGCAGACATAGGTCGCCGCGGGCACGCTGTACAACTTGCCACGTTGGACGAGATTGCCCGAGAGCGTGCAGGTCAGGCCCGGATACGTGAAGGCGAACGTCACGCTGTTGTCGGTTTGCTGCGTGACCTGCAGGTCGAACGTATCCTTGTAGAGAAAGTTCTGGGCGGGGTCCGTGCAACCCGAGTACTGGCCGGCCTGGCCGCCAGTGTAGGAAGCTCCGAGGGCGATCGACGTCAAGGTCTGACGCTGTATACTCTTGGTGACCGTCGGCGCGCCGATCGCGGTGTAGACGAGGGTCGCGGTCGACGGGCCGGTGGGTCGAAACGATGCTGTGCCGGCAACGCTGACCACGTCGCCGACCCACGGCGCCGCAAAATACGTTCCTGTCGCCGAATACAGTGTGCCGTTGAAGTTGCCGCTTGCATCCTGAGTGACCTGGGCGACGTACCAGGTCGGCTTGCCGTCGGAGCCATACACAAAAAACGTGATGAACAAAAAATTATCGCTCTGAACGACGTTGACGCCCCATCCGGATTCGGCAGGCAGGTACCAGATGTCGGTATAGTCCGTCGCTCCGGCCCGCGCGGCAGGAAGCACCAGCAGTGCAATCAGTAGAACTCGCCTGATCAGCATCGATCCCCCGGGGGTCTCTCGTAAAGGATTACCTCAGTACGGCGGAGAATATGCCCGTTTCCACACAGCCGCCCTCGACCAGCGCCGACCAGGTTCCTTCGATACCGTGCGCCGTTGCCGTGAGCTCGTCGACGTTGGCGGTCGTGCTGCGGCCGTTGGTGCACGTGTAGCTCGCGTTCTGCATCTGGTAGAGCTTGCCCCAATACTTGAGGGGTCCAGTCAGGCTGCAGGTGAGGCCGTCGGCCCGATTCATCGCAACCGTCACCGGCGCAGTGGGGTCGACGGGCTGAGTGACCTGGATATTCACCGAGAGCGTCCCGCCGCCACTGGCTACGCATCCCGTTTGCGCCAGCGAGAGGCCGCCCGTGTAGCCCCCGCCGATAGTGATCACAGTCAATGGCTGACGCTGGATGGGCTTGCTGACGGTGCCGACGTTGGTGACGGTGTACACGAGATTTGCACTGTAAGGAGTGATCGGCTGGAACGACGCCGTTCCAGCGACGCTGACTACGTTGCCAGCCCAGGGGAGCGCGAAATAGGTGCCGGTAGCCTGATAAAGGGTCCCATTGAAGTTGCCGCTGGCATCCTGCGTTACCTGTGCCACATACCATGTCGGCCGTCCATCGGAGCCGTAGAGGAAAAATGTCATGAATAGAAAATTGTTACTTTGGACGATATTGACGCCCCAGCCCGACTCGGGCGGGTCATACCAGATGTCGGTGTAATCGGTTGCGGCGGCGCCGCCTGCCGTCATACAGAGGAGCGTAGTGAGCAAGAGTCGTCTGAGCATGGTAATTCTGCTTGAATTGAAAAAATGACACACAGGCGGGCTTCAAGCCTGTGCAATGGACACGTACCCCCGTTCCTTGGTTCCAGCCAGGCGGCTTAGAGGCGGGCGTCAGCTCCAACTCGTCGAGGACCTGCAAGGTTGGCGTGCCCCTTGCACTGTGCAGGCGTGCGACCCCGCGTCGACCGAGCGTCGCATCGCCTGCGCAAGCATTGCCCCTCGGTCGAGCTCCGCCGCCAGCGTACCGACGAATGCATCGCCCGCGCCGGTAGTATCGAAGACCTCGACTGCCGGTGCGGGCTGCTGTAACTCGCCATCTACAGTCGCGGCAATGGCGCCGCCAGCACCCAGCGTGACGATGACGGTCAGCGAAACGTGGGCAGCCGCGCATGCCGCTGCGAAACGCGCGGGGCGTGCAGGCCAGCGGGCCTGCGCCGCCAAAGCTCGAGCCTCCGTTTCGTTGACGATGAGCACGTCGAGTTGATTCAGGCAATCCAGGGCTGCCGGATGCGCTGGCGCGGCATTGAGCACGATTCGCGCGCCTGCGCGCTTCGCCCGCGCAATCAAGGATGCATTGGCGTGGTTCGGCACTTCCTGTTGCAGCAATAGCGTCGTCTGGGCGCCTAACATCGCCTCGGGGACTGCATCCGGATCGGCAATTTCATTGGCACCCGGGACGATAACGATGCAGTTCTCTCCGCTCTCGGCGACCAGGATGCTGGCGCAGCCGCTCGGGCCATCGACACGCGCGACCCCGTCGGTCGCGACGGCCGACGATGAAAGCTTGGCGAGCACGGTATCCGCCAGCGCATCGCGGCCAATCGCTCCGTACAGCCGTACTTGCGCGCCGGCGCGAGCGGCCGCCATCGCCTGGTTGGCGCCTTTGCCGCCAGCGTACAGCTCAAACGACGTGCCGCTCAGCGTTTCCCCCGGTGCAGGAAAACGCGCGACGCGGGTGACCAGATCGATATTGATCGAACCGAAAACGACAACCATCCGCGTCTCATTCGCAACCTTGCCGGCCGCGATCAGCTTCCCTTGACGCCGCCATGGGTCAATCCGGCGACGATCTCTTTCTGGATGACGATAGTCAGCAGCAGCACCGGGAGCGTAACGACGATCGCGGCTGCGGCCAGGGGGCCCCATGCAAGCTGCTCGAAAGTAAGCACGTTGTAGACCGCCGCAGGAAGCGTGCGAGTCGACCGTCCCGCCAGCACGGCGCCGAAAACGAAGTTGTTCCACGAAAAAATGAACGCGAGAATCGTTCCCACGACGATCCCGGGACGAGCCAGCGGCAGGGCGACGTAGCGAAACGTCGCGAGCTCCCTGGGCAGCGTCTCGAAATGGCCCGCCATGATGTACACGATGATGGGCACGGTGATGACCAGGTGCGTGATCACCAGCGCCGTCAGCGTGTTGTTGAGCCCCAGGAATTGAAAGACCATATAAAGCGGAATCAGGAAGGACAGCGCCGGCGTCATTCGCGCGATGAGGACCACCACCGTGAGCCGGTGCGCCTGCGCGCGGGCGATGCCGAAGCCGGCAGGAATCCCGACCAGCAGCGCAACCACGGTGGCGAGTCCCGACACCACGACGCTGTTCCAGAAATACAATCCCATGGAATTTTCGGAAAAGACTTGAACGAAGTTGGCGAGTGTGGGTGGTTGCGGCACGAATACCGGTGGATAGGCGACGTTGTCGATCTCGTTCTTGAGCGACAGCGACAGCATCCACAGAAACACCAGGATCGCCGGTGAAATGATGACCGCGATCGAGAATGCAAAGCCGACGCGGCGAAGCGCGCGCTTCAGCCTGAGCTTGGCGTCAACCTTCCGTCGAGGAGCGGGGATCGCAACGCTCAGGTCCACTTGGTTCTCTCCCGGACATGCAGCAGGAGCAGCGCCAGCGCAAGGATGATGATAAAGAACACGACCACCACCGCCGAGGCGTTGCCTACGTTGTAGAAGGCGAAGGCCTGCAAATACAGGTAAAGATTGATCGTCTCCGACGCCGTTCCCGGCCCGCCCTGGCTGATGACGTAGATGGTGTCGAACGCCTTGACCGCGTCGATCGTCCGGATCACCGCCGCGACGAGCAGAAACGGCGCGACCAGAGGCAGCGTGATGTGACGGAAGAGCTGCCATTCGGGACTAATGGAGTCCAGTGCCAGATCTCGACCAGCACCAGGCTGGGAATCACCAGCGTAGGAGAGTAGACCCACAACGAAGGTGGCAGTCCCACCAGCGAGAGCAGATAGTTGAGGACGCCCTGTTGCGGATGAAACATCATCGTCCAGACCAAGGCGACCGCGACCGGCGTGGCCATCATGGGCATGGTGAAGATCGCGCGCAGCAATCCGCGAAAAGGAAACTGCCGATGGAAAATCAGCGCTGCCGCGGTGCCCAGGAGCAACGGGAACACGACGGCGAGCAGCGTGAAGTAAAACGTGTGGAAGATCGCTTCGAGAAAGCGTTGATTAGTTGCCAGCTTGACGTAGTTCTCGATGCCGACGAAGTGCGCGACCGAACCGATCCTCCAGTCGAACGCGCTCATCCAAACGGTGAACAACCAGGGAAAGAGTATCACCGCCGAGATCAGGATCAGCGCAGGAGCGATGAACAGAAAGTAGCTTCGCCGGCGTCGGGCGAGAAAGCCCGCGCGTGGCCGCGTTGCGCTGCTGTGCGTCATCGTCGCGCGTCCTTATCGCGCGCTTAAGCATTGCCCCACGATCGCGGAGCTGTTGGCGCTATGACTTTTCGCTCTTGTCGAGCACCGGCTGGAATTCCGCGGTTGCCTTCTTGAGCTCGGTGGCGGGATCGGCGCCGTTGATCATGTTGGTCAGCGCTACGCCGAAGACGTCGCGGAACTCGGTGACCGGCGCGATCACCGGAAGGCCCGGCTGCGCGATTCGCGCGGAGGCCAGCATGCACTCGACCCATTGCTTGGGCGCCTTGAATTCGCTCGAAGCCTGCGCCGCCGCATATGCCGACTTGCGCACCGGCGCGCCCGCAGCCGCCTGCAGCATGCGCGTCTGGTTGTTCTTATTCGACGCCCATTGCAGATAGAACCACGACGGGCCTTTCTTCTTGCTGTAGGTGGAAACGCCTTCGCCGTCGCCGAAGAGCGCCGATACCTGCTGCTTGGGTCCTGCCGGCATGACACCGTAACCGACTTTGCCGGCGATGCGCGACTTGGTCGGATCCTCGAGCGGCTGCGCGAACCCGATGCCATCGAGCCACATAGCGGCCTTTCCCTGCAGGAACAGGCTTTGCGCTTCGTTCCAGTTGTAGCCCGCGACGCCGGCAGGCCCGTACTTCGCCAGCAGCGTCTGATACATCTTCGCGCCTTCGATGGCCTCGGGCGAATCCGTCAGCAGCTTGCCGTTCTTGTCGATGAAGCTTCCGCCATAGCCGAGCAGGAAGCTAGTCCATACCGGAACATTGGCATTCTTGAGGCCGCGCGCCACAAAACCGGAAACGCCCTTGGACGGATCGTTCAATTTCGCGGCGGCATCGATCATCTCGGCGAAGGTCTTCGGGAACGCAAT
>VBCZ01000162.1:5548-7833 GCA_005889025.1 Betaproteobacteria bacterium | reverse complement strand
GACATCGGTCCGCAATCGAGCCCTAACGCACGCGCCGCAAGAATGAGATAGGCGCCCTGCAGCGAAGAGTTGCGCCGCGCGGTGACCTCGACCAGCGCGGGGTTGGCCACAAACAGACTACGCATGCCCGGATTATGCGGAAAGAGCTTCGGCAGCTTCTCGTAGAACTGCAGATCGTAAGCGACGATTACAGTTACCGGCGCGGCCATGGTCTTTTCCACGTTACTCGGCGCCAGTGACGGCCTCAACCGCTCCTTGCCCTTTGCGGTGCGAATAAAGACGAAACGGGCCGGCGAAGCGTTCGCGCTGGTCGGAGCCCATTTCAGCGCGTCGTACAACTCCCGCAGCGTCTCATCGCTAACCGTCTTGTCGACCCACGCATTGTGGGTGCGGGCGTCGCGAAATAGTTTGTCGATGCAGTTGTTCGATATCGCCATGATGCGCTCCTGATTGAAGGTAACGCGCTGATGCTGTTTAGAGATGCGTGTTGGCCAGCGGCTCCGACTTTGTTCAGTACAACTTGACAGCCGCAATCGATTCGTTCGACACTTCGAGTCGTGAATATGTAGTCCTTTGCCGGGCAACGGCGATCGGCTAACAGCGTCTGCAAGTCTCCGTATGTTATGGCTCGCGCATTCTTTGATACTCGTTTGCAGCCATGAGTGTACGAGAACCGGTGGTCGCCTCGACGTAAAAAACATAATCCTGGAGGAGCATATGAAGTCACACCTGCAACAGCGCATCGCAGTAGGCGTTGCGTCCGGTTTTTCCCGCCGTAGCGCTTCGCTATTTTCAACCGCATTGTCTATCGGCGTTGCCGCATTCGGATTTGCTTTTGCAGCAATTGTCAGCGCGGCCGTGCTCGACATCAGGACGCTATCGACGAGGCCGGATCGCGTGAGCGGCGGCGACGTGCTGGTACAGATCACGCAGGACAACAACACAGCGATGCCGGTGTTGCTGAACGGCACGGACGTGACGACCGCCTTTCGCGCCGGATCCGCGCCGAATACGCGCGTCGGACTGGTGAGCGGGCTCATCGTCGGAACGAATAATTTGAGCTCGGGAGGTGTGAATCTGCAAATCCACAACTACCCGATCACCGGCCCGATTACGTCGGGGCCGCACAATGTTCCGTTCTTCTGTCAGACGCAGGACTTCACGCTGCCGGACGGTACGAAGCTCGGTCTTCCGACCGATGCGGACTGCTCCGCACCGACCAAGATCACGTACTTGTATATGCCCGCGGGTGGCACCGCGTTCCAGCCCCTTCCGAGCACCACCACACTTCCTCCGAACGTCGCGCAGACGACCACGACGACCGGCGCCACCGTGAATTTCGTCGTCCGCGTGGAAACGAGCACCATCGATCGCGGCATCTATCAGAGCGCCGTGTTGCACGATCCGACTGTCGATCCGAGTCCGACGTGGTTCGCGCCGCCGCGCGGCTGGAACAAGCGGCTCATCGCGATCGAGGGATTCGGCTGCCCAGGCGGCTGGTACCTGCAGGGCGCGAGCATCGGCAGCCTCTCCATCGCGGGGCTCGACTTCAATCTGCTCAGTCCGGCGCGGCTTGGCGCGGGCTACGCGCTCTTCTCGAACACTCTCCAGCACCCGTCGAACAACTGCAATTCCGTTCTCTCCGGTGAAGCCGCCATGATGAGCAAGGAGCACTTCATCGAAACCTATGGCGTGCCGGTCTACACGGTGAGCTACGGCTGCTCGGGCGGCTCGTACGGAAGCTCACAGCTTGCCGACGCGCTGCCTGGACTGATCGACGGCATTCTGATCAGTTGTACATTCCCGGATCCGCTCGGGATCGCGTTCTCGGGCTCGGACGGACATCTCCTTACGCACTACTTCAACGTGACCGATCCCACCGGATTCTCGGTTGCGCAGCAGGTTGCGGTGTCCGGATACAAAGGGCTGCAGGCATTCATCGACGCCGCGAACCAGTCCGGACGGACCGACCCCGTTCCCGGGCGCGTCGACATTCCGGGTTACGCATCGGCGGTGTGGAACGCCGCGGTACCTGTTGCGTTGCGTTACAACCCTACGACCAACCCAGGTGGGCTGCGCCCGACAGTGTATGACTGGGCGCGGAACATCTACGGCGTCAATCCGACCATGGGATTCGCGCTGCGGCCGTTCGACAACGTCGGCGTGCAGTACGGCCTTGCGGCGTTGAATGCCGGACAGATCACGACCACGCAATTTCTCAACCTGAACGAATTTATCGGCGGTTACGATCAGGATGCCAACTATGTTCCAAACCGAGCCGCAGG
>VBCZ01000162.1:0-5415 GCA_005889025.1 Betaproteobacteria bacterium | reverse complement strand
GTCTGTCGCCATCCCGGGCTTGTCGCGAATCAGGCATGGACGACGTTTGAGCAGTGGATGGAGGCGATTGCCGCGGACACCTCGAACCTGTCGCCACGGGAGAAGGCTATTCGCGACAAGCCCGGGATGGCGACAGACGGCTGCTGGAAAACGGCCACCATTGGCTTCTGGCGCGAACGGCAGACTTTCTCGCGCACCAACAACTCTATCTGCAACACGCTGTACCCGTCGTACGCGTTCCCACGCTATGTCGCGGGTGGTCCGCTGGCGGCAAACATCATCAAATGCCAGCTGAAGCCCGTCAATCCGAGCGATTACAGCGTGTCATTCACGTCGGCCGAGCTCGCACGTCTCAACCGTATTTTCCCGAACGGCGTGTGCGACTGGTCGAAGCCGGGGGTGAATCAAACGGGGGTGGTACCGTGGGCATCGTTCGGCCCCGCACCCGAGAATCTCGTGTTCGGGGGTTCATTGGCAGCCGACTGAAGACGGTGCGCCGTTACCCGAAGGAGGCCGGGGGCGCCGTGCATCAAGCTTCGGGTGATGCGCTGGTACCGGGCGGGCGAGGTCCTCGCGATACTTGCGGACGCCGGGCACTGCTCAAGCTCACCGCTCCCTCCCCGTTCGCCGGGTAGCTACCGGTGGTTCAACGACCTTGTAATGTGTGCGGAAAGCGACCCTGCATTGCGGCCGGGCGCCAAGTCTGCGAGAAGGAAATTGCGCGGAAATTATGCGTGGTGCCCGAACGCGTGCTCTGGGGACCGGCGAAGATTGCCTTTCCATTGACACTCAAAGCGCAGGCACTGATAACGGCGCACCGGGTAGATCAACGAAATTACGCGATCAATGCGTCGCCGGTGAATGCGTAATGCAGGTGAACCACAGCGGGGGCATACTACGACCATACCATCGACTTATCGATAACAGCATCAGCACGCAAAGGCGATTCTTGCCGAAGGTGATCAAACCCGAAATAGGCTTGGGGCTGATTTGGCCGTAGGCCCACGGGTGCGCTTACGTGGGATGAAATCGGACAAGTCACTGGGGCAAGGAGCTTTCGCGATGACGTCGCGATCCGCCTGGTCCAAGGAAGTTGCCTCAGTCAATGTCATCCTTCACCAGGAAGGCTTTGGGGGGCCCGGACGGCGTAACCGGTCAAATAAACAAAGCCATACAGATACAGCGTTGTACTTCATCAAAGGGACATTCCCGCGGCAGGGAGAGTGCTATCGCACGACGGCGCGGACGGGTAATCGGCGACGCGCAGAACATGAAGCGAAGGCCGTGCAAATTGCCCGAACAGGGCAGGAGCGCGCGGCCATATGCAGCGCAAGGTGGACCGCGAAAAAACCTGGAAGTAGAATCCAAGGTTCGTTGGCTGGCTGGGAGAGACAACAACATGAGCAGCGTTTCGAATCCTCGGGCGGTAACCGCCGCTTTCCCAGCGGGTGGTTTGGTTGGCTTGCTCGGCCAAAATGCAGAGCCCGCGAATACAGAGCCGGCGAGCAATCTACCTTCCACTCAGAGACACTTCGACGTGTGTCCTATTTGGCTGGAGCTGGCGATTCGCCATCTGTCGGATGCGCAAGTTGCGCAGGCCGCACGGGTCGAGACATGGAGAGATACGGACGAACCCTCGAGAACAGGGGCGCTGGAATGGGAGTTCGAGGCGTCCATACAGGCGATAGTGATGTGCGGAATGGCGATCGAAGCTTTTTATGCCGTGGTGCAGACCATAATCCATTCCCCTCAATCACTCATCGACGAATGGCGAGATGAGCGCACTCCGCGTTACATTCAGATTTGCGAGGTCCTTCGAAGAGCATTTTCGTTAGAGCCGAAGACTGTGAGCAGCCTGCGCCAGACCATGGGAGAAATCTTCAGGTTCCGAGACTTGGCCATCGACCCTTGCGGCAAGATGGATACTCAAGTCCTGCATCCCGAGCTCGGCATCGGCGTCGAGTGGCGCTTTGCGTACTTCCGGTACGAGAATGCCCTACTGATCGTCAGGGCGACGCTACAGCTTATCGGGGCGCTCGTCGGCTCGGGCAAACCCAAGGATGCCGACCTCCAAAAGTACATTGATACATTGCGGTGGAGTGTTGAATCGTTGCAGAACCGGAATGTATTGAGTGGTCGAAAGCAGGAGCCGTATTCGGACCCCCGCGTAGCCTAGTGTCGATTTCAACCCGGGGTGCCGCGCTACCGGGGCTTTTCTGGGCGTGCGACTTGACGCGATCACCCTTGCGGGTTCGCGCTCTGCCGGCCGAAACTATTGATGCGTTTGAGATGACCGCCTGTCAGCAGCCTCGCGGTCGGGATTCTCGCGGCGCGTCAGTCGAGGCGAATCGCCGACGCATTACCCTTTTCGCTGCGCTTGGCCTGCAGGTAATGCCTTACCTCCAAAATCGAGTATCCGGGCCCGGAAGCGATAGCAGCCAGCTCTTCCCTTGTCGCCGTGATGCTCTTGAAAAAATCGCGGAATGCGTAATCGTCCGCGTCGATGCGACGCCTTTGACGCTTGCCCAGCAACGATTTGCTCGGTCTCATATTTGAAGGATAGCGCTTGATGAAATTCGGCACAGCCTGAATATTCGGTCCCCAAACTGTCGAATATTCACATTGCGGTTCGGAATAGCCGAAGCCCCCAGGTGGGCTGCGCGCCTGTTTACTCTTGCCGTGTAGTCGAGCCTACCGCGTCGGAATGATCTCTTCGAGCGATCGTAACCCGTTCTGCAGCGGCGTTCGAGCCAGAGCCAGGCCGAGACCCACGCCAGCCGAGTTGATAAGCATGTCGGAGTACTCGAAGTCACGGTAGTCGGTCATTCCCTGCAAATACTCCAGCGCGACGCCCAGCGCGCAGAATGTCGCAGCCAACAGCAGTCGGTCCCGGGTTGGACGCTGAATCTGTGCGAACCAAAGCATCAGCCAGCAGTATGCGAGGACGTGGCCGATCTTCAAGCCTTCCGGGGCGCCGAGATCCGGTGGATCGGGTGTAAGCGACAGATAGATGACCAGCAGCACAAAGCCCATCCCGATCGTGATCCAGAGTCGCGTGAACCGCAATGGCGCCGCGCGGCCTTCCATGCTCAAGAGGGAATCGAGAGCATTTTTTCGAGCTTGCGCCCGAGACTCGCCTGGGGGAACGGCTTCATGATCAACTCGACACCCGGATGGTCAGAATCAGCATCGCTACGGCGAGCGTTGCGCCCGCAAGCGCCGAAATCGTGAGGAGCGCATCGGTGTTTATCATCGGCGATAACGATGTCATGCATGGGTCTGGACCGTGAAAGCCGGCTGCGATTTTAGCAGGCTTATCCTCCCACCACTGCTTCGTGATCGTGGATGAATTCATGCGACGTCGGTATCCGTCCGACGCCGATGACGCACGCAGCTCAAGCGAAAATCGGCGATCGTCCGATACGTATCGGCGCCGCACAGTCGCATGATAGCTGCCGACAATAAGAACGAGGCGTCAACATGCGGGCGCGTCGCCGTTATTTTCTGACAGACTCGAGGAGCGCGCCTACCACCGTGGATCGGATACGATTCCACACCCGATCGCCTGCAAAGAAGTGCTTATGGTTGATCTCGAGCTCGATGCCGCTATAGACGCTTCCCGGAAATAGGCCGCGCAAATATCGCGTCAGTCCATCGCTCGCTCCCCTGTACGGATAGTTCCGCCTTACGCGCCAGCCCGGCATCCTGGTCTGCAGTGCAACTTGCCAGCGCGCGGACAACGCTCGTTCGCTCGCGCGCCGCGGGTCGTACAACAGGCCGGCGTCGGCTTTGCGTACGACGCCGTTCAACCGGGGAGTGAAGCTGTGCGACGAGATGTGAACGACACGATCCCCGCGTTCGACAGCGGCACGCACGGCGTTCTCGACTCGGGCGCGATACGGGATGTAATAGCGCTCGTAGACTTCCCGTCTGACTGACTGCGGCGCTTTTCGCATGACTTTGGAGTAAACCGCAGGGTGCCGCGGCGAGCGGTTGAGCTCGATAAGAAGACGGCTGACCGTTGATGCGACGGGCACCGTGCCCAGCGCGCGCGAGAGCGAGCGCGCCATCGAAAGCGCCCCGGGATCGTAGCCGCGATGCGATTCGAGCAAGCGCCGCCGGCCGCGAAACAGCTTCGCATATTTCGCGGGAATGCGGTTTCCACCGTGCTCGCAGGTAACCACGAACGATATCGGGCGCAATTCCGATCCCTCGGCGGTGCGAGCCGTCTTCCACGTCACTCGAACATCTGCCCGTTTTCGAGACATTGGCAAAGCCTGCCATAGACTTCCCGCAGGTGTCCCCGGCTGAAGTCGCCTTCGACCGCCCTGAGGATTCGCCGCGGCCACCATGCGCCGTCTTCTTCGCTTCCGTCCGTCGCCGTATCGATGAGATGCTGCCAGATCTCGGCTGCCTTGACGCGACGGGACTTCATGCCCACAACGTCGAGGAGTTGCCCGTCGTCGATCACCGCCTCTTCGCCGGTTCGCATCGTAGCCATCAATATCCGATGCAGGGTGTCGGTGGGCAACGCCTGCTGTTGCCACAGCGTCGACCACGTTTCCGAATAGAGCGCCTTGGCGACAGCTGCTACCGCGGCCGCAATCGCGACATCGGCTTGCGGGCACTCCTGTGCGTCGACCAGGCGTATTTCGATCGCGTTGCGCTCGAAGCGCGCGATGGCGCCGCGCGAGTTGAGCCATTCATGGCAGAGAACCCCGTCCTTGTCGTATCGGGCAATCTCGCGGTACATGGGATCGAGGATCCGCTCTTGATAGTCCGCACCGTCGACGACGGTTTCCGGAATGATCTTCCCGGCAACCGACGGCACAGACCTCGCATTGGCGCGGTACGCCTCGATCCGGTAATCCAGCACTCCGGTGTCCCTGCCTTCGGCGATCGGCGAGCTTGCCGCCAACGCCGGCAAGAGCGGGAGGAGCAGGCGGACCGCCGCGTGCAGCCGCGCAAATTGCGCGTCGTCGGCAAAGGGCAGATTGATATGCATGCTCTGGATATTCGACCAGCCGTGGCGGCGGCAATCGAAGATCCTGTCGAAGGTCTGGTAGATGTCGGCATCCTCCTTCGCCCACAGCACCGTCTCCGCGGCGGGATCCATCCACGGGTGCATCGCCGTCGGCATCAACTGCGCCGAAACCGATTCGAGCATGCGGTTGGCCTCACGGACTTCGAGCTGAAAAGTCGAAGGCAGCATTTCCAGGGCGGGCGCCGGCGCGATGTTCTTGAGCTCGACCACGTGCGCCACCAGCTCGTTTGACCAGCCGAGCTGGCCGCGCTGCACGTCCGACGCGTCCTGCCCTCCGAACAGGCGCAGCAACTCGCCGGCGATCGGCCGCACCGCGAGCGTTTCGCGGTCGACGATCACATACTCGAGTTCGATGCCGTATCCCGAAAACG
>VBCZ01000159.1 GCA_005889025.1 Betaproteobacteria bacterium | reverse complement strand
GGCGGGAGCTGGATCTGGATCTTGGTCGGGTCGACGGTGCTCTCCTTCGCCTTGTACACCATCACCATCTGCGGGAAGGCGATGACCAGCCCGATCATGACGATCTGGATCAGCACGAACGGCACCGCGCCCCAGTAGATCTGTCCCGTGGTGACCCGCGGCATGAGCCTGCCGGTGAGCTTGTCGAGATAGTCCTTGGCCGGCGCCACGCTGCGAAGGTAGAACAGCGCGAAGCCGAAGGGCGGGTGCATGAACGATGTCTGCATGTTGACGCCCAGCAGCACGCCGAACCAGATCAGATCGGCTCGAAAAAATCGAGGAAGAACGCCAGCACGAAGATGAGGATGTTTACGACGATCAGGAATCCGAGCTGCCCGCCGGGCAGATTCAGCAGAAGATGCTCGACCCAGACGTGGCCGTTGACGCCGTAGAAGGTCAGGCTGAACACGCGGGCGCCGAGAAGGATGAAGACGACAAAGGTGGAAAGCTTGGCGGTCGTGTCCATCGCCTGCCTGATCAGCTTCCACGACAGGCGCCGGCGCGCCAGCGCCATGATCAGGGCGCCTGTGGCGCCCATCGCGCCGCCCTCGGTCGGCGTGGCGATGCCGAGAAAGATCGTGCCCAGCACGAGGAAGATCAGCGCCAGCGGCGGGATCAGCACGAACACGACGCGCTCGGCAAGGCGCGAGAGCAGGCCGAACTTGAAGACGTGATTGACGACTGCGGCGAAAAATGCCACGCCGGTGCCCACGCTGGTCGCGACGACCAGCATCTCGTCGGTCGGGTCCTCGGGCCCGTACCGCCAGTGCGCGAAAGCAACCGCGCTGACGGCGGCAACGATGGTAATCACCAGCAGCGATCGCGTGCCAGCGGCGCCATCGGGCTCGCGCAAGCTGCGCGCTTCCAGCGGCAGCGCGGAATGAACGCGCCGGCGTACATGTCGCCGACCGACTTGCCGAGCTGGTCGGCCATGATGATCAGCACCAGCGAAGGCGGAATGATCTGCGCCAGCGTGCCGGATGCGGCGATCACGCCCGACGCGAACCGGCGGTCGTAGCCGTAGCGCAGCATGATCGGCAGCGAGATCAAGCCCATGGAGATCACCGACGCGGCGACCACGCCGGTGGTCGCTGCGAGCAGCGCTCCAACAAAGATGACCGCGTACGCGAGCCCGCCCCGCACCGGCCCGAATACCTGGCCGATGGTGTCGAGCAGATCCTCGGCCATGCCGCTTCGTTCGAGTATGAGTCCCATGAAGGTGAAGAAGGGGACACATAGCAGCGTATCGTTCGACATCACGCCCCACACCCGTTCAGGCAGGGCGCCGAGCAGCGCAGGGGTCAGCAGACCGAGATTGATGCCGAGAATCGCGTAGCCGATGCCCACCGCCGCGAGGGAGAAGGCGACGGGGTAGCCGAGCAGCAATACGATTACCAGGGTGCCGAACATCAGCGGACCGATGTTCTCGATCAGGAAGGCCGTCATGGGCGATCCTTGGCCTGTTGAACGATTTCCTCGGCCACTGCCCGTTCACCCCGCGCTCTGAGAATCTCCTCGGCAAGCTCCTCCTCCGCGGTCTTGGCGACGTGTTTCTCCGACGGATCGGGGATCATGCCTTTGAGAAAAGCGAAGCGCTTGATCAGCTCAGAGATGCCTTGCAGGAGCAGCAGAAAGAAGCCGATTGGAACCAGGAGCCGCGCCGGCCAGATGATCAGTCCGCCGGCGTTGGTCGAAACTTCGTTGCGCTGATACGCCTCCGTGAACAACGGCCACGACAGCCAGATGAGCAGGATCGCCATCGGGAACAGAAAGAACAGCGTACCGAGGATATCAATCCAGGTTTGCGCGCGCTTCGAGAGCCGACTCGAGATCACGTCGATGCGCACGTGCTCGTTGCGCATGAGCGTGTAACCGGCGAGAAACAGGAAGACCGCCGAAAAGAAGTACCACTGAATCTCGAGCAGACCGTTGGAGCTGTAATTGAAAGCCTTGCGTACGACGGCGTTTGCCGCACTGATGAGAACGGTCACCAGGACCAGCCAGTAGAAGGCGTGTCCGATACGCTCGTTCAGGCGGTCGATGAGCCTGGACAAGGAAAGCAGGGATGACATGGCGGGCCTCCCGGGTCGATCGACGTGTTCCGGCCGACTTGCCTGTGGCGCGGCCGTGTCTCCTGCCGCCACAAAATGCGTCCGCCTGGACGCTGTCAGCGGCGAAGATTAACCCGCCGCGTCGGCAATGGCAATCGTATCGTTCGAGAACTGTCGCCGGAGCGCGGAACGCGGGCAGGATGATAAAATATCCTCCTTTTGTCGAAGCCTTCCATGTTCAGCCGCTCTCAGAATCTGAGCCAGGCCGATCCAGACCTCTGGCGCGCGATCAGCGGCGAGAATGACCGTCAGGAGGCGCATATCGAGTTGATCGCGTCCGAGAATTACGCGAGCCCGGCGGTGATGGCGGCGCAGGGTTCGCAGCTCACCAACAAGTACGCCGAGGGATATCCGAAGAAGCGCTACTACGGCGGCTGCGAGTTTGTCGATATTGCCGAGCAACTCGCCATTGAAAGGGTCAAGAAGCTCTTTGGCGCCGACTTCGCCAATGTTCAGCCGCATTCCGGGGCACAGGCGAATCAGGCGGTGTTCTATGCGACCATGAAGCCGGGCGACACCCTTATGGGCATGTCGCTGCCGCATGGCGGCCACCTTACCCACGGCTCGCCGGTGAACGTGTCGGGCAAATGGTTCAACGTCGTCGCTTATGGACTCGATGCCGCGACCGAGTTGATCGACTATGCGGCCGCCGAGAAAATGGCGCGCGAGCACAAGCCCAAGCTTATTGTAGCTGGCGCATCGGCTTATTCGCGAATCATCGACTGGAAGCGTTTTGCCGACATCGCGCACAGCGCAGGCGCGTATCTGATGGTCGATATGGCGCACTACGCCGGGCTGATCGCTGCGGGCCTCTATCCGAATCCCGTGGGCATCGCGGATTTTGTCACCAGCACGACGCACAAGACCCTGCGCGGTCCGCGTGGCGGCTTCATCCTTGCGTCAGCCGAGCATGAGAAACTGATCAACTCGGCGGTTTTTCCGGGACTACAGGGAGGACCGCTGATGCACGTCATCGCGGCCAAGGCGGTCGCGTTCAAGGAGGCGCTCACCTACGAGTTCAAGGTGTATCAGGAACGCGTCATCGAGAATGCTCGCGTGCTGGCTGTCGTTCTGCAGAATCGCGGACTGCGCATCGTATCGGGCGGCACCGACTCTCACATGTTCTTGGTCGACCTGCGCTCGAAAAAGGTCACCGGCAAGGACGCCGAAGCGGCGCTGGACCGCGTGCATATCACTGTCAACAAGAACGCTATTCCGAACGATCCGGAGAAACCGTTCGTCACCAGCGGAGTGCGTATCGGAAGCCCGGCGATCACGACGCGCGGCTTCACCGAGATCGAATGCGAACAGCTGGCGCACCTCATCGCCGACGTTCTCGACGCCCTCGGAGATTCGAAGATCATCGAGCGCGTCAAGCGCGCTGTAGCCGCGCTGACTGCAAAGTTTCCGGTCTACCGTTGAATGAAGTGTCCGTTCTGCGGCAGCGCTGAAACGCAGGTGGTCGATTCCCGTGTTTCGGAAGCCGGTTGCGCCTGCCGCAGATCGTGAAGCAGAACGGCACGCGCGCCGACTTCGACGTCGCCCGCATCCGCAACGGCTTTCAGCGAGCGCTGCACAAGCGACCCGTTCCCACCGAGTACGTCGATCAGGCGGTAGAGCGCATCGTGCAGCAAGTGCTTGGGTTGGGCGAGCGCGAGATTCCTTCACGACAAGTCGGTGAAATGGTCATGCAGGAGCTCTACAAGCTCGACAAGGTGGCCTACATTCGTTTCGCATCGGTCTATCGAAGCTTCCAGGATGCGGCGGACTTCCGCGACGCACTGAAGGAAGTCGAGCCGGCGTCGCCTCGGCGCAAGCCACGCTAACTATTGAACGTTTCGCAGATGCGTGACAGCAGTTGCGGTTGGAAGCGCTGGCCCTCGCGCCCGGCCCCTTTCCCACAGGGAGAGAGGTGCGCGACAGCGCGGGTGAGAGCTACCTGTCATGTATTTGCGTAATTATCGATAAGTCGTGCAGCCCAACGCGATGCCCGCGGCGGATGATCGTCAACTGATGGCGCGCGCGCTCGAGCTTGCGCGCCGAGGCTTGTTCACGACCACGCCGAATCCTCGGGTCGGATGTGTGATAGCGCGCGGTCATGAGGTGTTGGGAGAAGGCTGGCATGAGCGCGCAGGTGAAGCGCACGCCGAGATCCGCGCCTTGCAAAACGCGCGTGCGATGGGCAAGGACGTTCGCCGCGCGACCGCGTATGTCACACTCGAGCCGTGCAATCATCACGGCCGCACCCCGCCCTGTACGGAAGCGTTGCTCGATGCCGGGATCGGACGGGTTGTGGCGGCGATGAAGGATCCCGATCCGGCCGCCGCATGCGGCGCCGAGCGCCTCGAGGCGGCAGGTGTAAGTGTCGAGCTCGGGCTGCTCGAGGACGATGCGCGCGATCTCAACTGCGGCTGGATCAAACGCGCCGAACGCGGCATGCCTTGGGTGCGCGTGAAAATCGCCGCCAGCGCCGACGGCCGCACCGCGCTCCATAACGGGAGCAGCCAGTGGATCACCGGAGAAGCGGCGCGCACCGACGGTCACTTCTGGCGTGCGCGCGCCTGCGCCATCCTCACCGGCATCGGCACGGTGCTGCACGACGATCCGCGCTTGAGCGTGCGCGCGATCGATACGCCGCGTCAGCCGTTGAAGGTGGTCGTCGACCGGAACGGCGACCTCCCGCCGACGGCGCGTCTGCTGGAGGGCGCCGAGGTGATAGTCGTCACGGCGGTGCCGCCCCGCACGTCCTGGCCGGACAATGTAGGCACGATGATGCTGCCCGACGCCCACGGCCGCATCGACCTCGTCGCAATGCTCTCGGCGCTGGCAGCCCGCGAGATCAACGAGCTCCATGTCGAAGCGGGCGCCAAGTTGAACGGCGCGCTCCTTTCGGCCGGACTCGTCGACGAGATTTTGCTCTATGTCGCGCCGTGCGTGCTGGGCGACCCCGCGCGGGAAATGTTCGACTTGCCGGCGCCGCTTGCCGACCTTTCCAATCGCATTCCGCTCAAGCTGAGAAGCGTCGATGCGGTCGGCGACGACTGGCGCATAGTGGCGCGCCCGGCTCCCGGGATCCGCTGATGTTCACCGGCATCGTCGCGTCAATCGGACGCGTTGTCGCGTCTTCCCCGTCTGCGGACGGACTTCGCATCGACGTCGACGCCTCATCGCTGGATGCGGCCGACATTGCGGTTGGCGAGAGTATCGCGGTGAATGGCTGCTGTCTGACCGTGGTCGCGCTCGATCACACGACCTTGGCCCCGTCAATCTGGAACGAGCGATGCGGGCCTCCGATCGCCTCGGCGGGCATATCATCAGCGGGCACATCGACGGCGTGGGCAAGGTGGTGCGCCTCCAACGTTCGGCGGGCGACGGAGGCGCGCTGCTCG
Source organism: Betaproteobacteria bacterium (assembly GCA_005889025.1). Lineage (GTDB taxonomy): Bacteria > Pseudomonadota > Gammaproteobacteria > Burkholderiales > Casimicrobiaceae > PALSA-1003. The sequence continues at coordinate 376 of VBCZ01000159.1, read as the reverse complement.
AGGTCGAGGTTCCCGGCGACATCGAGCGCTTCATTGCACACAAGGGTTCGATCGCGGTGGATGGGGTGAGCCTGACCGTGAACGGCATCTCCGGCCGGCGCTTTTCCGCGAACCTGATCCCGCATACACTGGAAGCGACGACGTTGGGTGCATTGGCGGCCGGCAGCGGCGTCAACATCGAAGTCGATCTCTTCGCGCGCTACGTCGAACGGCTGCTGCAGTCGCACGCTGAATAGGAGGCATTATGGATCTCACAACATTGGAACGACTGCCGCTGTGGATCGGCGGTCGCACCGTCGCCGCGCACACGACGCGCTATGGCGAAGTCACCAATCCGGCCACCGGGGAAGTCTTGAGGCACGTTCCCCTGGCGGAC
>VBCZ01000157.1 GCA_005889025.1 Betaproteobacteria bacterium | reverse complement strand
CGACTGCGCAAAGGAGCGCCAGCACCAGCGTGTTCCACGCGACGCCGCATCGAGTCCCGCCTGTGAGACAACCGGCACCCCAGATCTTCTGGGTGAACAGGCGCGAGAAAAACGCGTTTGCTGAAAAAAATCCGCTGCTGTCCTCGAATGCGCTGATGAGGATCTTGACCACCGGAAAAAAAGTAAACAGCGCAACGGACAGGGCGACGGCGACGACAATCGAGGCAATGAACGTATCGCCGTTGAAAAATCCGCGCTCCGCGAGCCCCAGCGCGAAAAGCATCGCGAATGATGTGCCGACCAGCACCGCGCCCCAGCCCATGCCGTATTGCCCTGAGGCGAGAGGACCGAACCACGCCGCCAGGGTCTCGAAATACCATCCCTGCGGGCCGATCAGGAAACCTTGGGCGAGAGAGTAAACAAAGCCCGCGCTTCCCAACGCCAGAAGAGCGCCGCCGCGCACCGCGCGATCGAGCCTGGGCGACAGGAGCGCGCCGCCAGCGAGCAGGCCCAGGCCCAAAGGCACCAGCCAGACGCGACCATGCGCCAACGCTTGCACGATCGCCGGCGCGTTGTCCTTGCCGCTGTAGTCCGAAAGCCATGCGGCCGAGAGAATCGAGTCCTGCAGCGCGTACCAGGGGACGAGGAGGAAGCCCGCGGCGCCCAGGGCGAGCCAGGCTGCGATGGCTTTGTGCTCGGGGCTCATGGACTCGCGCGGATCATGCCTTCCGCCGGCGTGACATCAGCGTGTGGAGTTGATCTCTTTTTCCCAACGCTCGAGCAGGCGCTTGCGCTCCGCCGCAGTGCGATATTTCGCGCTGTCGTAGTCGATGAGCTTGAAATCGGTGAGTGGCGGCACTTGCGGTGGGAGCGGCACGTTCTTGTTAGTCGGGATCGCGTATTCCTTGAGGTCCAGGCCGATTCTCTGCGCATCGGCCGTCAATGCCCAGTCGAAGAATTTCTTGGCGTTTTCGAGATTGCGCGCGCCCTTGATAATCGCCATCGATCCCACTTCGTAGCCGACGCCTTCACAGGGCAGGATGGGTTTGACCGGGAAGCCACGGACGATTTCATTGATCACGCCATGAAGCACGGTGCTGCCGATCGCGGTCTCGCCTCGCGTGATGGCGGTCATCGGCCCTATCCCTGAGCGCGCGTATTGATTGACGTTGGCGTTGAGCGCCTTCATGTAGCGAAACGCTTCGTCTTCGCCGAATATCTGCACCAGCGACGCGAGCATGAGATACGCCGTGCCCGACGAGTTCGGGTTCGACAGCATGACTTCGCCCTTGTACACGGGGTCGACGAGGTCCTTCCAGCAACGCGGCACGGGCAGCTTGCGCTTGTCGAACACTTCGGTGTTGTAGCCCAGCGCCAGCACGCCGCCGTAGACGCCTGCGACGCGATAGCGCGATAGCTCCGCTTCGCGTCGGGCCCAATCGTGCAGCTGCTCGAGATTGGCTGACTTGTAAGTCGCAAGCAGTCCTTCCTCGGCGGCCTGGAGGAAGGCGTCGCCCGCGCCCGCCCACCATATATCGCCTTTGGGATTGGCGGCCTCCGCCTTGATCTGCGCGAAGAGCTCGCCCGTGGCCTTTTGGGTCACGGATACACGGATGCCGGACGACTTTTCGAATCCGATCGCCATGCCCTGGCACCACGCGCTGTTCGGCGAGCTGCAGTACATCGCCAGCGCGCCCTGCGCCAGTGCGGATGCCGGGACAAGCAGCGCGGCGGACGCGAACGCTATCGCCGCGACAATCCATCGCGCGAGGATTGGCATCAGCGTCCGGCGCTGCCGACTTCGCGATCCCATCGCTCGAGCAGCCGCTTGCGCTCGGCGGAAGATCCGTATTTGGCGAAGTTGTAATCGATGAGCTTGATCTCGGACGGTTTCGGGGAAAGTGGGGACACGGCTGTACCGACGTTCGACGGCAACTGGAACTGCTTTGAGTCCTGTCCCAGTTTTTGCGCTCCTGGAGTCAATGTCCAGTCGACGAATTTCTTCGCCGCGTCCAGATTGCGCGCGCCCTTGACGATGGATATCGAGCCGATTTCATAGCCCGTGCCTTCGCATGGAGCGACGCTTTTTACCGGAAACCCCGCCTGCGCTTCGGTGACGACGTCGTGGATGAATGCCACTGCGACGATATTCTCGCCGCGTGCGGCCGCCTTGATCGGCCCCACGCCTTGCCGTGCATAAGAGCTGATGTTCTTGTGCCACGCCTTCAACAGGCTTATCGCTTCCTCCTCGCCGAAGAGCTGAACCAGCGTGGCGACCGCCGTGTAGGCGGTGCCGGATGCGTTGGGATTCGCCATCTGCACTTCGCCGGCGTATTCGGGCCGCCCCAGGTCCTTCCAGCACGCGGGCGCGGGCAGCTTCTTCTTGGCGATGAGCTCCGTGTTGTAGCCGATGCCCAGCACGCCGAGATAGAGGCCGACCGTTCGATATCCCGATTGTTCCGCCTGTTGCCTCGCCCACGGTTGCAGTTGACCGAGCAGAGGCGACTTGTAGGCAAGCGTCAGGTCCTGCTCCGCGGCCTGGAGATGCGGGTCGCCCGTGCCGCCGAACCACACGTCGAGCTTCGGATTCGCCTTTTCCGCGGCGATCTGGGCCATCGACTCGCCCGAGCCCTTGAGCGTGAGACCTACCTTGATTCCGGTTTCGCGCTGGAACTCGTTGGCGACCGCGGAGCACCATTCCGCCTGCACGCTGCATATCACATTGAGCTGCTGCGCCGATGCCGCCGGCCCTGCAATCAGCCATGCCGCCGCGACCGACAAAACCGTGCTGTAACACATCGCTTTCCTCCGATGGATTCTGCAATAATCGGATACCCACGCCAATCACGTCAACACATATGATCCGCATTGGCATCGATCTGGGCGGCACCAAGGTCGAGATCGTCGCGCTTAGCTCCGACGGCCGCGAGCTGCTGCGACGGCGTATCCCCACGCCGAACGAAGACTACCGCGGCACGCTCGCCACCATCGCAACGCTCGTTCGAGGCGTGGAGCAGGAGCTCGGCGAGTCGGGCACCGTCGGCGTCGGCACACCGGGCTCGATCTCGCGCTCGACGGGACTGCTGCGCGGATCCAACTCGGTCTGCCTCAACGGCAAGCCCATACGCGCGGACCTCGAGTCGCTGCTCGGACGCGAGGTGCGGATAACCAACGATGCCAATTGCTTCGCGCTCTCCGAGGCTACCGACGGCGCGGCGCGCGGCGCCGAAATTGTCTTCGGCGCGATCCTCGGCACCGGCGTCGGCGCGGGTGTCGTGGTGCGCGGAAATGTGCTCGTCGGCGCGAACGCGATCGCCGGCGAATGGGGACACAATCCGCTGCCGTGGTCCATGGACGACGAGCGGCCCGGCGCTGCCTGCTTTTGCGGTCAGCAGGGATGCATTGAGACCTTCCTGTCGGGACCGGGTCTCGAGCGGGACCATCACCAGCTTAGCGGTGAGCGAGCCGACGCGCAGGCCATCGCGAATCGCGCCGAGCGCGGCGACAAGGCCTGCTGCGCGACGCTCGAGCGATACGAGGACCGACTCGCGCGCGGCCTCGCGCACATCATCAATATTCTCGATCCCGACGTGATCGTGCTCGGCGGAGGCATGTCCAATATCGCGCGGCTGTATTCAAATGTTCCGAATTTCTGGGATCGGTGGGTCTTTTCGGATCGCGTGGACACGCGCCTGGTCAAGCACGAGCACGGCGATTCGAGCGGGGTGAGAGGCGCGGCGTGGCTGTGGACGCCGCAGCGGCATGCCGCATAGCGAGAGGGTCGCTATGCACGCGTACTCGCTCGCTCCGCTAGCTTTGCCTACATATTCGTGTAATTCGGCCCGCCGCCG
>VBCZ01000154.1:10606-17037 GCA_005889025.1 Betaproteobacteria bacterium | reverse complement strand
AGCGACCACCGGAAGGTTGGCGGCGTGACAGACTCGCAGTATCGCGACGACCTGCGCCTCGTCTTCCGGGAGCAATACCGCCTGCGGCTGTTCGCGAAACAGCGTCAGGCCATCGCACTCGTAGGGGCGAGTATCCTCCGCAGCGGTCAGCACCGCGGACGGGGGAAGAATTTCGCCGAGCGCGGCGAGCACGTTTGGATCGAGCATTGGACAAGACGTTGCAGATCGATTATTCCACAAAGCCCCGTTGCGCACTATGAGCACCGCGCGGGGATAAATCCGCAGCTACGAAGCATGGGTTGGAACAGCGCCAGTTTCGTCGCAGCACGCGGGATGCCTCATCTATAATAGCCCCGACCGCCGGCAGTCGGCAGCGGCGCGATACGGCGCAGAATGGATCCAGGCGAGATTTACGCCAAAACCGAAGAAGGCTTGCGCGAGCTCAAGGAACGCAAGCGCGGCCTCCCCATTACGCTGCGCGGTCTTCTCATCATGGTCGATGGCACTCGCACCGTAGCGGAGATTCTGCAGCGGGCACGAGCACTGCACCTCGACAAGTCAGCGCTTGCCGAGCTGGAAAATGCGGGTCTCATCAGCAAGCGCTTCGGCGCGCCTTCTGCCCAGGAGGCTGACAGATCGACCGTACCGCGGAGCGAAAGCGAGGTCAAGCGATTCATCGCGGCAAATCAGAAAATGAGCGACGCCATCCACCGCCACCTCGGTTTTCGCGGGTATTTGATGATGCTGCGTCTGCAGCGCGCGGAGAATCTCCGGGATCTGCACGATCTTTTGCCCGACTTTGCACAGGCGCTGGTCAAGCGCGTCGGGACGGACGTCGCGAGCCCGATCCTCGCCGAGCTCGAGAACCTGATCGTTCGCGCGGACTAGGCGAGCCTCACCTTCCCGCGCCTTCCGAATTACGCGGGAGATGGCGCCTCGGAGTTACTTCGCAACTGCCGGACGAAATTTGTGCGCGAGGGTGTTCTCGTCCGTCCGCGGCGTATACGTGATGCCGTCTCGCGTCGCCCACAAATTCACTTGGAAATGCAGCGGAATGATTCCGGTGTCGTCGATCGCGACCTCCGTCGCGCGCTGCAGGACCGCTTCGCGGCGCGCGTCGTCGACGGTGGCAAGCGCCTCCTCGAGCAGAGCATCGACTTTCGGGTTGGAGTAGCGGCCGCGGTTCGCCGTGCCGAATCCCTTGTCCTTGCTGTACGTTGCCAGCAGCGCCTTGAGCGGGCTCGACGCCTCGCCGGTTCCAGAGCTCCAGCCCAGCAGCATGACGCTGAATTTCAGATCGGTCGCCTGAGGAAAAAACGTCGCCGACGGCATCGCCTCGACCCGCGTTGCGATTCCAATACGGGTAAGCATCTGCGCCACGGCTTGAGCGATCTTGGCGTCGTTCACATAGCGATTGTTGGGCGCATGTATGGTGATCCCGAATCCGTCGGGGTAGCCCGCATCGGTGAGCAATTTCTTCGCACCGTCGGGATCGTAAGCCTCGACCTTGAGATTTCTCGTCGTACCGAACATTCCATCGGCGAGCAGCTGGCCTGCCGGCACGGCTTCACCCTCCATAACCTTGTCGACGATCGCATTGCGGTTGATCGCCTTGGACAGCGCCTTGCGCACGCGTGGATCCTTCAGAGGATTTCTTGAAAGCGGCTTTCCCTGCTTGTCGGTGACATACGGCGATGTGTCGCGATCGCTGTCCATGTGCAAATAGATCAGCCGGTCGGCGATGATCTTGTATACCGTGAGCCGCTTATCGGCTCTTATCCTCGCCACGTCAGAAGTCGGGACGTATTCGATCGCCTGAACGTCGCCCGCGAGCAGCGCGGCGACGCGCGAGGCATCGTTGGGAAGGAGGCGCAAGGTAACTTTCTCCCAAGGCGTCTTGCCTCCCCAGTACGCGTCGTGGCGCGCGAGCTCGATGCGGTCTCCTTTGGCGTAGCGGACCAGCTTGTAGGGGCCTGTGCCTATGGCCGCCTTGCCGCTGTTGAAGTCCTCGGTCGAGGCCTTGCGCGCGTTCTTGGAAATGATCGCCACCTGTGTCAGGTCGGTCGGCATGAGGGGATACGGCGCGGCCGTCTTGAGGCGGATGGTGTACGCGTCAACCACGGTCATTTCCTTGATCTGCTTGGTATAAACGGTGAACGGTGATGGGCTGTTGGGAACCTCCGGAACACGCTCCAGCGACGCGATCACGTCAGCCGCGGTAAAGTCGCTGCCATCGTGGAACTTCACTCCCCTGCGAAGCTTGAACTCCCAAGTCAAGGGATCGACGGTCCGCCAGGATTCCGCCAGTCCCGGAATAGGCTTCTGCCGTTCATCGCGCAGGACCAGATAGTCGAATATGTGCGCCGCAACGTTGCTGTTTGGAGTGAGGTTGTGATAGTGCGGGTCGATCGCGGTAACGTCGGCGCCGATGCCGATGGTCAGATCGGTGCCGGCCGCCGTGGGGACGGCATATCCGGTGACATACAAGGACAGCCAAAAAGCGACGAAAAGCGACCGCAACATGGGCTCTCCAAGGTTCTGCTAAGGCGCGCCGTGGCCCAGCATAGCCCAAACGTAACCGATTGTAACTAGCTGTTCTGAAATCGAAACTTGGTGTCAACCCAACGGTCTATATTAGCGTTGGAGTGGTGTCGCGCCATTTCGCGACTTCAGATGAGGAGATCCACATGAAACGTCGCATTGCCATGATCGCCGCAGCGGCGGTCCTGCTTGCCGGCGGTGCAACGGTAGCCACGACGGCGTCGGCCCGGGATTCGTTCAGCATTTCCATTGGCGCGCCAGGTTTCGCGGTCGGATACGCGACGCCGGGATACGGGTATGGATACTACGCGCCACCGGTCGTCTACGCACCGCCCGTTACCTACTATGATGCGCCGGTGGTCTATGGCGCTTATGGCCCCCGCTATTACGCAAGGCCATACGTAAGCTATTACCGGCCGCATTACTATCACGGTCGCTACTGGTACGGTCGCCACTGGTAACCACTATCGGCGAGACGTATAGCTGATTTTATAGATCGCTCCGGCGTAATCGTCGGAGACCAATAAGGAGCCGTCCGGCAGGACCAGCACGTCCGCCGGACGGCCCCAGACCTTTTCCCCCTGCAGCCAGCCGCTGGCGAATGATTCGTACGCCACGGCTTTTCCATTTTCGATGCGAACTGTCGCAATTCGATATCCGGTTTTCACGCTGCGGTTCCATGAACCGTGCTCGGCAATGAAGATCTGGTTGCGGTATTCGGGCGGAAACTGCGACCCGGTGTAAAAGCGCATGCCAAGCGCCGCCACATGAGCGCCCAGGTTCTGCGCGGGCGGCGTGAATTCGTTGCATGCGTGGCGATGCCCGTATTCGGGGTCGGCGATCGTTCCTCCGTGGCAGTACGGATAGCCGAAGTGCATCCCCGCCGCAGACGCATGATTGAGCTCGTCGGGCGGGGAATCATCGCCGAGCCAATCGCGACCGTTGTCGGTGAACCATAGCTCGCGCGTACGCGGATCCCAGTCGAAGCCCACCGAGTTGCGCACCCCGCGCGCGTAGACCTCGAGGCCGGAGCCATCGGCGTTCATCCGCATGATGGATGCGTAGCGGTTTGGATCCGGCTCGCATATATTGCAAGGCGCGCCCACGGGAACATAGAGCTTGCCGTCCGGACCGAACGCGATGAATTTCCAGCCGTGATGCGTGTCCTTCGGGAAATGATCGCTCACGACCACCGGCGCCGGCGGGTTGGTCAAACGTTGCTCGATGTTGTCGTAGCGCAGGATGCGATCGATCGAAGACACGTAAAGCGAGCCGTCGCGAAATGCAACGCCCACCGGCAGCCTGAGGCCTGACGCGATCGTCATGATTTCGGGCGCAGCGCCGCGCTTGACTCGTACAGCATAAACCCTGCCCGCCTGCATCGAGCCGACGAACAAGGTACCCTGCGTGCCCAGCGCCATCCCGCGGGCGTTGTCGACCCGCGCGAACAATTCGATCGCGAAGCCGGTAGGCAGCTTGATCGTCTCCAGCGGCAATGCAGCGCTTTGCGCAAGCGCAGCGCCGGCAAAGACAATTGCAAGCAGCATGGTGATAAGTCGAGACATTCGGGAAGCATCGCGCTGTGCGCAGCTGTTCTCCTTTCGATGGCATTGACATAGACTTCCACGCTTCCTATCCTGTTCCCTGCACGAGCAGCGCGATGAGCTCCCCCGCCGCCACCGAGATTTCTCCCGGCCTTCGAAGTTTGGAATTGATCCGGACCCTGGTTGGTTTCGATACGACCAGTCGCGGTTCCAACATAGCCCTTATCGACTGGGTCAAAGGCTACCTTGCAGGATACGGGATCGATTCGCAGTTGACCACGAACGACGACGGCCGGAAGGCAAACCTTTTTGCAACCCTGCCTGCCCGTGACGGCAATGCCACGACCGGGGGGGTCGTGCTTTCCGGCCATAGCGATGTGGTCCCGGTCGACGGACAGCCATGGGAGACCGATCCGTTCACCGCCACGTTGCGAGGCGACAAATTGTACGGGCGCGGTGTCGCCGACATGAAGAGCTTCTCGGCGATCGGACTTGCCTTCGTTCCCGAGTTTATCCACCGCGGTCTTTCGCGGCCGCTCCACTTTGCATTGTCGTACGACGAGGAAGTCGGATGCATAGGCGTGCGTCGACTCATCGCCGACATCTCACGACGCGGCATCAGGCCCTCCGGCTGTATTGTCGGCGAGCCTACCGGCATGCGACTTGTCATAGCGAACAAGGGCAAGCGCAGTTTCCGTTGCCGCGTGCGCGGCCACGAAGCCCATTCGGCGTTGACTCCGCGAGGGGTGAATGCGGTTCAGATCGCATGCGAGATCGTGACCTTTCTCAGCCAGATTGCGCGCCGCTTTCGCGATCGCGGCGGCTTCGATGCCGCCTATGACGTTCCCTATACGACGGTGCATACAGGCGTGATTCATGGCGGCACGGCGCTCAATATCGTGCCGCGCGACTGTACGTTCGATTTCGAGTTCCGCCACCTTCCCTTCGACGATCCGGACGCGCTGTTTGCCGACGTCAAGCGATTTGCGGCGACGCTCATCCCCGAGATGCATGCCGTCGACCCGGCAACCTACATCGAGTTCGAATCCCTCTCGAGCATGCCTGGGTTCGATACGCATGGCGGAAGCGAGATTGCCGAGCTCGGCCGCGCCTGCACCGGCGAAAACGACTACGCCAAGGTCTCCTTCGGGACAGAGGCAGCGCTTTTTCACAATGCGAATATCGCGACCATTATTTGCGGCCCGGGCCACATCGAGCAGGCGCATCAGCCCAACGAATGGATTTCGCTCGAGCAACTCGCCGCGTGCGAGGACTTCATGCGCAGACTCGGCGATGATGTTTGCGCGGCGTAAGTGAGCAAAGGCAAGCGACAGGGCGTCGACGCGTTTGAAAACGCCGCCATGTCCGAGAGCAAGACTGCTCCCCGTATCGATGTCGAATTTCCGGATCTCGATGGGTATGCGTCGGGAAACGCCCGCATCGCCTACGCCTGGACTTTTCACTCCGAGCGCCCGGGACCGCACGTCCTGCTCCAGGCGCTGACCCACGGCAACGAGGTCTGCGGCGCGATCGCGCTCGACTGGCTGCTGCGACAAGCCATCAGGCCTGAGCGCGGAACGCTCTCGGTTGTTTTCGCAAACGTCGCCGCCTACGCGCGATTCGATCACGGCGACCCGTTTGCTTCTCGCTGCGTCGACGAAGACTTCAACCGCTTGTGGACGCCGGCGGTGCTCGAAGGGCCCCGCGACAGCGTCGAGTTGGCTCGCGCTCGCGAGCTTCGTCCGCTCTACGACAGCGTCGACTATCTCCTCGATCTTCATTCGATGTCGGAGCCCTGCGTGCCTCTTGCGATGGCGGGACGGCAGCGCAAGGGCGTGGAGCTGGCGCGCGCAGTCGAGATTCCACAGCACATCGTGATCGATCGCGGGCACGCGGCTGGAACGCGGCTTCGCGATTATGGGCCGTTCGACGATCCGCAAGACACGCGCAACGCGCTTCTGATCGAATGCGGACAGCACTGGGAGGCGCAAGCGCCGGTCGTAGCCAAGCAGGCGATGCTTCGCTTTCTGCGTCATTTCGCGATCGTCGACTCCTCCTGGCTCGAAGGCCATCTCGACCGCGCGCGTCCGCTTCCACAGCGCGTGGTCGAAGTCACTGCAACCGTCACCATCCAAACCGACGAATTTCGCTTTGTGCGGCCAGTGCGTGGCTTCGAGATGATCCGCGAAGCCGGGACGGTGTACGCCGTTGACGGCGACGCCGAGATCCGAACTCCGCACGGCGATTGCATCCTCGTGATGCCGACGCGAAAGCCCAAACGTGGGGAGACCGCAGTGCGCCTCGGCCGCTACGTCGGTTGACGCTGTACGTCACTCACTGCACGGC
>VBCZ01000154.1:0-10575 GCA_005889025.1 Betaproteobacteria bacterium | reverse complement strand
TCGGCGCCGATGGCTGCAGACCATTTTTTGTAAACTGCTTCCGTTGCCTGACTATAAAAGGCTTTGCCCGCCGGAGTCAGCCGATGCACTACGGCGCCTTGCGTCGCGAGAGCCGCGAGCGCGGAATCGCCGGTCAGTTCCCGGCCCAGCGCCGATGCCAGGCGCGCCGCATCCTTCGCAGCCTCGCGAACGGCGTCGCGATCGACTTCGGTCAATGCATTCCACACTGTCTGATTGACCGCGAACACCAATGCGTCCGCGTGCGCGTCCCACAGCAGCAGGTGGACAAACCCGTCAGCGTACGATCGCGTCGCCGCATACGCTGCGATGCTCGTCAACTGGCCGTCGAGCATACCGCTTGCGGCGGCAGCCCGCGCTTCAGCCGCGGTCATGGTTGCCGGCGCGGCGTGCAATGCGATCAGCGTGTCTTCGATAAGCGGCGAGCGCACGGTGCGAATTCTGGACCCGTCGAGATCGGCAGGCTGGTGTGCCGCGAAGCGCGTCGCGAGCTCGAGGAAGCCGTTGCCGGCCCATTCGACCGCAACCACGCCTGAACGCTCGAGGCGCTGTGTCAGCATTTCCCGCACCGAGGCGTCACCTACAAGCGCGTCGAGCGCGGCTTCGTTTCTCGCGAGCCAGGGTAGAGAGAAAAGGTTGAGCTCGGTAATCTGTTGAGACCATACCTGCGCCGACCCGACAGCAAGGTCGATGCCGCCCTCCTTGAGCGCCGCGAACTCGCGGGTCGGATCGCGCTGCGACAACCCGGCGCCAGGGACATGCCTTGCCGCAATTCGCCCGCCGGACCGCTCGCGAATGCGCAAGGCCCAGACCTCGCCAGCCTTTCCCAAGGGATATGCAGGACCGAGCGCAGTCGACAGCTTCAATTCCCGCACTTCGGCCTGCATGCCTTGCTGCGCGATGCAGAAGAATGGCCACCCGGCGACGATCAGGAGATACAGACCGTGCCAAATCTGCCCGCGTCGGATGTTTGCATTTTCCATCACCGCTATGGGCAATCCGTCGCTGCAAACGTTCAGTGCGCAATCGGTGCCTGCCCAAGCGTTCCAACGAAGGATCGCCGAGCCGTAGGTGCGAATTCATTCGCACGGGCCGCTTCTTCCACCAGCGCGGCCGAATGAATTCGGCCCTACAACGTTAGGGTCAGCCGTTTCCGCAAAGGTTTAGTGGTCGAGTGCGGCAAGTCCGCGTTGTGGCGTCTCGCGCCAATAACGTCGATCGTGCTCGCGTTCGAGTCGGGGCTCGCGGCTCGAACCAGGCGCGAATGTGAACGTAAGCGCCCCGTCGTAGTCGGTGCGCAGGCCACGCGCGCCCGCAGATGCATATCGTTCGACAATTTCGGGCCGGGGATGACCGAAACGGTTGCGATATCCCGGAGTGAACGCCGCAATTTCAGGGTGGACCGCCGCAATAAACGCGGGCGTCGACGACGTCCTGCTCCCATGATGCGGGACGACCAGCACGTCCGCTGGCAGCGATGCGGGATCACGACGGACCAGATCAGCCTCGGTGCGCGCCTCGATGTCGCCGGTAAGCAAGGCGCTGCCGTAAGCGTTGCTCACACGCACGACGCACGAAAGATCGTTTGGCTTGAGCTTGGGGTTGGCGTAGTTCGCTTCGACAGGATGAATGATCGCGAAATCGACGCCGTCCCATGTCCATCGTTTACCGGCAATGCAGCGCTCTGCCGGTTTGCCGCCCAGCGTGCGCGCCCTGACGATGGAATTTTGCGGCGGGAGCGACGACGCGAACCAGTCGACGGGAACGGTTTGCAGCAGCGAAAGCGCGCCGCCGCTGTGATCGCTGTCCTGATGGCTGACGACGAGGCCATCGAGGCGTGCGACGCCGAGCGCTCGCAGCATCGGCGCGATGATTCGATTGCCGGCATCCGCGCTTTCGTTGAAGCGCGGACCGGTGTCGTAGAGCAAGGCGTGCGCATGAGTCTGTATCAATACAGCGAGACCTTGTCCGACGTCGAGGACCGTCATCTGGAACGCGCCCGGCACCGGCCTTAGCGGCAGCAATACAAAAAGCGGCGCCAGCCACACCATCCCCAACGCACGGCCTGGAACGCCGCGCGGCGCCAAAAGCCACAGAACCCCAAGCGCGCCCAACAGCGCTGCCCATGCCGACGGGGCGTGCTGCTGCCACACGGCATCCGGCAGTCGGCTCAAGGTCTCCAGCAGCAGCGCGAGCCAGGCGAATATCTGGTGCGCCGCGACGAGCATAAAGTCCCACGGAAGCGCAATCGACGCCAAGGTCAGAGGCACGACGAGGAAGGTTACCACCGGGATGGCGACTGCGTTGGCGAGCGGCGAGACGATGGAAATCTGCTGAAAGAGAACCAGCATCAATGGAATCAGGCCGAGGGTAATCGCCGTTTGCGCTCGCACGGCCGATTTCCACACCGGCATCCTCCCGATGCGTCCGACGCCGATGTAGAGAAGGAGCCCGACTGCGCCAAATGAGAGCCAGAAGCCCGCCGTCAACGATGCCCAGGGATCGAACGCCAGAACGACCGCGAGCGCCCATAGCCAGACGGCGGACGCGCTGCCCGGCCGTCCAAGCCATAAGCCGATGGCCGCGACCGTGAGCATGTACAAGGTTCGCTGCGCAGGAACCTGGAAGCCGGCGAGGAGCACGTAGCAGAAAGCTCCCGCGACGCCGGCGAGCGCGGCGGCCTTGCGGGCAGGAAGACGCGTCGTCAGCGCATGGATGCGTTTCCAGGACCAGAACACCGCGGCGCCCATCAGCGTCGCGAAGAAAGTGACATGAAGTCCCGAGATGCTGATGAGATGCCCGATACCCGTGCGATTGAAGAGCTGCCACTGCTCACTGGGAATGGCGCGTTCGTCACCGATGGCGAGCGCGGCGATCACGCCGGCATAGGGCCGGTCGGCGAGAGCTTTGAGGATACGATCGCGGATCGATTCCCGTGCACGAGCGACGTAGTCGGCCATCCGCCCGGCGAATGCGTCGACCCGCTGGTTCGAGTCCTCCGTGCGAACGTAACCCGTGGCGCGCAGTTCGTTTTCCAGCAGCCAGCCTTCCACGTCGAAGCCGTGGGGGTTGACGGTCCCGTGCGGTCGCTTGAGCCGCAGGACGAGGTCCCAGCGTTCGCCTGCGTGCACCTCGGGTCCGGGCCGCGTCGTGCCGGAGGGTTCCCTGTCGGCGTACCACGCGAGCGAAACGCGGGAGGGAACTACCGCGTTCGGTGTAAGCGTGCGTTCAATCACGAACGCGAAGCGAATTCCGCGATCGACCGGCTGCGGGAGCTCATCGACGACGCCGACGACGCGGATGTCCCTTCCCTCCCAGGCCGGCAGCAGCGCATCGGCAAGTCGAATCTCTGCCCGCCACCCTGCATAGAAGAACCCGAGGGCAGCGATCGCCATCGCCAACAACCCGCGCGACGCAAGCTCCATCGCGCGGCGGTGCTCTTCCGATCGATGGCGAGCGCACCACGTCAGTGCCGGCGCGAGCGACAGCGGAATGAGCGCATAGAGCGCGTGGGATCCGGCAGGCAGCACCGGCTGTTGCTGCAATGCGATCACTCCGAGCGCGAACGCGAGCAGCAGCGCGCGCATGCCGGGGTCAGACCCCATTTTCTATTCGGTTGCGTCTCCCCCGACGTCCTGGAGAAAATGGGGTCTGACCCCTGATCGCTACTTCTTGCCAGGCTGCGCCAGCATTTCCTTTATCTTGGCTTCGAACTGCAGGTAGGGCATTGCGCCCACCAGCCTGACGCCCTCGAGCTTGCCGTTCTCGACGCGACCCAAAACGAACGACGGCGTTCCGCTCACGCCCGCGGCGGTGCCTTCTGCCACATCCTTGTCGATCGCCGCACGATACTTGTCCGAGGCGATACATGTCTTGAATTTGTCGACATCCATCGACGCGTTCTGGGCGTAGCCAACGATCTTGTCGGGCTGGAGCTGGCTGGCGTTGACGATCATCACGTGCCGGAGCTCCCAATACTTGCCCTGCTCGGCTGCGCACCGCGCCGCCACGGCGCTGCGCCGTGCGTTCTCGTGAAAGTCGAGAGGGAAATCGCGGCTCACGAAACGCAGCTTGCCGGTATCGATGTAATTGGTCTTGAGCTGCGCGTACGCGTCGGTGTGAAAGCGTTGGCAGAACGGGCATTGGTAGTCGGTGTATTCCACGAGAACCAGCGGCGCATCGTCCTTCCCGACGGAAAAGCCACCGGGCGTGAACGCCATGCTGACCTTGTCGCTTTGCGGTTGCGCCTGAGGCTGGCCAGGTGCCGGCGCGATGGGGCGTTGCTCCAGCGTTTTCCGAATCGCCTTGAGCTCGTCCAGAATCTGTTGCGCCTGCTCCGATGTGATGCCCTGAGCGCGCACCAATGTAGCGCCGCCAAGGAGGATTGTTGCCGCTGCAAACGCGGCCAGGTAACGCAGGAATCCGTTTTTCATGGAGGATAAGTCTTCGTCGTGGTTGCAGGGCGCCCGCTTCAGCAGGCGTGTGGGTTCGGCGGGAATAGGACATCATCATAGGGCTGCGGACGGCTTCGGACGAACTTGGCCGATTAGAGGTAATCGGGAAGGAACAGACGGTTGGATGACCCCGAAAGACTCGATAGGACTTAAAAAAGGGCGGGGCGGTGTGCGTCACATCGATGCCAGCAGCGCGTGAGCCTCAGACGGCACTCACGACTTGCGCGGCCAGATCACAAGTTGCGTGCATCGGAACAGCGCGATCTTTCGCCCAGTCGCGCGATCGCTCACGACCGCATCCCAGATCTGAGCTCGATGGTGGTGAAGTTCTCCGCACCCTTGGGAAGGTGTGCGATGCACCCGTACCCGCACGCCGTATCTGCAAGCGCAATGATCGTCGCAGCATGCAGAAAGCCGTTCGGAGCCATCAGCTCGGGACGAATGTCGAGCTCGGCGTCGATCTTGTTTTCGGCGATCCCGGTAAAGCGGATGCCGATCAAACCCGGCAGGCGGCCATGGCCACGGCCGGTGAACTTATCCAGCGTCGCTTCCGGACGGAGTGCCATGTCGCCGCTGCTACAAACGCTCCTCGACCCAGTGTTTCACGCTGGCGAGCGCGGCGGGAAGCCCGGCCGGGTTGGTTCCTCCTGCCTGCGCCATGTCGGCTCTGCCGCCGCCTTTTCCGCCGACTTGTGTCGCGACATGGTTGACCAGGTCTCCGGCCTTGATCTTCGAAGTCAGATCCGCGGTGACACCGGCGATGAGCGTCACCTTGCCGCCATCGGTCGAACCGAGAACGATCGCAGCGGACTTGAGCTTGGTCTTGAGCTGGTCGAGCGTATCGCGCAGCGTCTTCGCATCGGCACCTTCGATCGTAGCCGCGAGAACGCGCGCGCCATTGACCTCCACCGCCTCCGATAACAAATCGCCGCCACGGCTGGTCGCGAGCTTGGCCTTGACTCGAGCAAGCTCCTTTTCGAGCGACTTGCTGCTTTCGAGCATCTGCTGAATCTTGCTGCCGACCTCGCCTGGCGGGGACTTCAACGCATCGGCGGCTTCGTTCAAGCGAGACTCGATCTCGTGGGTGTATGCGAGCGCACCCTCGCCAGTGACTGCCTCGACGCGTCGGACGCCGGCCGCCACGCCGGACTCGGAGATAATCTTGAAAAAACCGATGTCTCCCGTACGCCGCACGTGGGTTCCGCCGCACAATTCGGTGGAAAAGTCACCCATGCGCAGGACTCGCACTTCATCGCCGTACTTCTCGCCGAACAGCGCCATAGCGCCCGATTTCATCGCGTCATCGTATTTCATCACTTGCGCTTCGACCGGGTAGTTCGCGCGTATCGCTCGATTGACCAAAGCTTCGACGGTACGGATCTCGTCGCGGGTCATCGGTTGCGGATGTGAGAAATCAAACCGGGTGCGGTCCGGATCGACGAGCGAGCCCTTTTGTTGGACGTGGCCTCCCAATACCTTTCGCAAGGCGGCGTGCATCAGATGAGTTGCGGAGTGGTTCCACGCGGCCCGCGCGCGTGCATCCGGATCGACATGAGCGGCAACGATGTCGCCGACACGCAGCTCGCCCGTCTTCACCTCTCCATGGTGACCAACCACGTCAGGTTGCACTTTCTGCGTATCGAGCACCGCAAATAGCGTCATGCAGGCGCCGCCTTTGGAGAGCTCGCCGCGGTCGCCGACCTGTCCTCCTGACTCGGCATAGAAAGGTGTCCTGTCGAGGACCACGACGCCGTCTTGACCGATGGTGAGTGCGTCGACCGGGCTGCCCTCGTGATACAAGGCGGTGACGCGGCCTTCATCCGAGAGCGTGTCGTAACCCTTGAACAAAGTCTTCGCGCCCGCGTAGGCCAGGCTGTCGCCGCTTTTGAAACTCGACGCGGCGCGGGCGCGCTCGCGTTGCTTGGCCATCGCCGCATCGAATCCGGTCTGGTCGACCGAGATCCCTCGCTCCCGAGCGACATCGGCGGTCAGATCGAGAGGAAAGCCGAACGTGTCGTAAAGAGTGAACGCGGCATCCCCCGGGATGATCTTGTCGCCTCTCTTTGTCGCCTCCGCGAACTCGAGCTCGAGCACCTTCATTCCATGCTCGAGCGTCTCGGCAAACCGTTCTTCCTCGATCTTGAGCACGTGCATGACGTAGTCCTGCTTCAGCGGAAGCTCGGGATAGGCATCGCCCATCAGGCCAGCGAGCTCGGGAACGAGCGTGAAGAAAAACGGCCGTTTCTGACCGAGCTTGTAGCCATGTCGAATGGCGCGCCGAATGATGCGTCGAAGCACATACCCGCGCCCTTCGTTGCCGGGGATCACCCCATCGACGATGAGAAAGGCGCAGGCACGAATGTGATCAGCGATGACCCGCAGCGACGGCGACGCGAGGTCCCGCGCGCCGGTCGCGCGCGCAGCGTCCGCGATCAAATCGCGGAACAGATCGATGTCGTAATTGCTGTGCACGTTTTGCAGGACAGCGGCGAGACGCTCGAGACCCATCCCGGTGTCGACGCAAGGCCTCGGCAGCGGCGTCATCACGCCCTTGTCGTCCCGATTGAACTGCATGAACACGAGGTTCCAGATCTCCACGTAGCGATCGCCTTCGTCGGCAGAGCCGGGCGGCTCGCCTGGAACATCCGGACCGTGGTCGTAGAAGATTTCGCTGCAGGGGCCGCAGGGCCCCGTCTCAGCCATCTGCCAGAAATTATCCGATGCGTATGGCGCGCCCCTGTTGTCTCCGATGCGAACGATTCGGTCGACAGGCACGCCGATGTCGTCCGCCCATGCGGCGTACGCCTCATCGTCGGTATGGTAGACGCTGACCCAGAGTCGTTCAGGGGACAACTCATAGACCTGGGTCAGCAGCTCCCACGCAAACCGGATGGCCTCGCGCTTGAAGTAGTCGCCGAACGACCAGTTCCCGAGCATCTCGAAAAACGTGTGGTGTCGTGCGGTGTAGCCGACATTTTCGAGATCGTTGTGTTTTCCGCCGGCACGCAGGCAACGCTGCACGTCCGCAGCGCGCACGTAGCTGCGCGTTTCCTTCCCCAGGAAAACTTCCTTGAACTGGACCATGCCGCTGTTGGTGAACAGCAGCGTCGGATCGTTGGCAGGGACCAGCGGCGCGGAAGGCACGATGGTGTGCCTGCGCGCGGCGAAGTAATCGAGGAAACTGCGGCGGATATCGGCGGCTTTCATGGTCTCGTGCGCTGTCACTCAATCCATGGCCGGCTCCCGACGCCGCCAGGACAGGCTGTAAATTCAATATGTTAGCATGATGGGAGACACACCGTCACAGCGTTCGTTCAGCGTTCGGTCCGCGCCTCGCGCAAGAGTTTCAGAATCGCCGATAACGCGAATCCGCGCGATTGCAGAAAACGCACCTGTCGTGCTTTTTCGCGTTCGTCCGCGGGCACCCGCCCGAACCGCCGCTGCCACAGCGCCCGCAGGGTGGATTCGTCGCTCCCCTCGGCTTCCGACAGCGCCAGGTCGATGGCGTCGGGACCGACGCCCTTGGCCTTCAGCCCGCCCGCGATGCGGCGTCGGCTATAGCGCCCTGCCTTTTGCTTCGCGACCGCTTGCGCGTAGCGTTCGTCCGAGAGAAATCCCAAGGACGTCAGCTCGTCGAGCATCAAACACAGCTCGTTTGGGTCCGCGCCTTTCGCAGCAAGCTTCTCTTCCAGCTCGCGGCGCGAATATTCGCGCCGTGCAAGCAGCCGTATCGCTTGGGACTTGAGCGTTCGGGAACCCGACAATCGCGAAACTGCGCGAAGCTACGCGTCGACCGCGACACGCGTGGAGATGCCGGGCACACCGACTACGCCGCGAATCTTGTTTTCTATCTCTGCCGCGGCGTCGGGATGCTCTCTCAACCAGTCGCGCGTGTTGTCCTTGCCCTGACCGATCTTGTCGCCGTTATAGGCGTACCATGCCCCCGATTTTTCGATGATGTTATGCGCGACGCCAAGTTCGATAATCTCGCCTTCGCGGGAGATGCCTTCGCCATAGAGGATGTCGAACAGCGCCTCGCGAAACGGGGGTGCGATCTTGTTCTTGACCACCTTGACCCGCGTCTCGTTGCCGATGACCTCTTCGCCCTTCTTGATCGAGCCGATGCGCCGTATGTCCAGCCGGACTGACGCGTAGAACTTGAGCGCGTTGCCGCCGCTGGTCGTTTCCGGGTTGCCGAACATGACGCCAATTTTCATCCGGATCTGATTGATGAAGATGACGAGCACGTTGGCGCGCTTGATATTCGACGTCAGCTTGCGCAGCGCCTGGCTCATCAACCGCGCCTGCAGGCCCGGAAGCTGATCGCCCATCTCTCCCTCGATTTCAGCCTTGGGCACAAGCGCGGCGACCGAATCGATCACGATGATATCCACGCCACCGGAGCGAACCAGCATGTCGGCAATCTCCAGCCCCTGCTCACCCGTATCGGGCTGCGAAATCAACATTTCGCCGACGTTGACACCCAGCTTGCCGGCGTAAACCGGATCGAGCGCATTCTCGGCATCGATGTAAGCGGCGACGCCGCCGGCTTTTTGTACCTGCGCGACTACTTGCAGGCACAAGGTCGTCTTGCCGGAGGACTCGGGACCATACACCTCGACGACACGCCCCCGCGGCAGGCCGCCCACGCCCAGAGCGATGTCGAGGCCAAGCGAGCCCGTCGAAACGACTTGCAGGTCGTTTTGAACTTGGGCCTCGCCCATTTTCATGATCGAGCCCTTGCCGAACTGCTTTTCGATCTGCGCCAAGGCAGCGCTTAGCGCCTTGCTTTTGTTGTCGTCCATTGCGTTCATTCCGTTGGATTTGGCCAAGCCTGCATTGCTCATGGAAGCGCCCATCGATGTGCGTTCGAAACAAGGTCATTATGGCATAGAACGATCGTTCGATACCACCCCTACACGACTTAGGCCATACGGTCGATCAAGCCCTGCAACGCGATGGCGACCGACGCCTGCCGCACTGCACTTCGATCGCCGGCGAGGTGATGCAGCGCTGCCTGCGTGGCGCCCTTGCGTGCCCACGCAAACCAGACGGTGCCGACCGGTTTTTCCGGGCTTCCGCCGTCCGGACCCGCGACGCCGGTCACCGCGACAGCCCATTGCGCCCGGCTGACGGCAAGCGCCCCCTCCGCCATCGCCCGCGCAGTCTGTTCGCTCACCGCCCCGAAACGGGCAAGCACGCTCACGGGGACGCCGATATCCTCCTTTTTGGCCTCGTCGGAGTAGGTCACAAACCCGCGCTCAAACCATCCGGAGCTGCCGGGGATATCGGTAATCGCGCCAGCCAGGAGACCGCCGGTACAAGACTCTGCAGTCGCGATCCGTACTCCGAGCCGGCGCGCAAGGCTGCCGAGCCTGGCGGCGAGCTCGAGGGTTTTTTCGCCGCGTCGCATGACTGGTTAGCGTTGGTCTCCCGCTCTCGCCCGGTACCAGTAATCGTACGCCGTCCGGAAGCCGAAGCCGCGGTAAAGACCGAGCGCCGCGCTGTTATCGGCGGTGACCTGCAAGTACGCCGTGGCCGTGCCGCGTCGCAGGCATTCTCCAAGCAGCGTCGCCACGATCGTCCGCGCAAGCCCTCGACCGCAGTGCCGGTCGGCGGTTTTAACCGCGAAGATTCCGGCACAATCGCTTTCGAACGTCGCCATTCCGCATGCGGCGAGCTCGTCGTCCTGGCGCACGATCGCGCCGATCTGCGGCAGCGGATACCTTCGCGCGCGCTCCAACGCCTCTGCCGCGACTTCGGCATCGAGCTCGAGCATAGGCGAGGTCATCTCGACCCACGCCGGCATGGCCACCAGTTCCGCCGTGGCGGTCCGGGCGCGCGTCCATGTCGAGTTGCTTGAGACGAGCACGAGCGTTCGATCGAACGCCGGCCAGCCGCGCTTGTCGAGAAGCGCGTCGAGCTCGGGCGGCTGCGAAAAAGGAAGCAAGCGAAAGACCGCCGGCAATCGCCGATCGCGATAGAACTCGATGCAGTATTCGAGCTTCCGATCCAAGTCGAGCGAAGATCGATAGAACGGATTGACGCAGCGCAGTCTCTTCGAACGATCTTTCCTGTATCCCAGCAACCAACCGTCGTATAC
>VBCZ01000158.1 GCA_005889025.1 Betaproteobacteria bacterium | reverse complement strand
ATCGTGGCGAGCTTTGCGTTGATCCGGCGGGAGCCATAGGTGCCGATTTATCCGCACGGGCTGGCCTTCAAACATCGCGGCTGGATAAATCCGGCCCTGTGATACCTGCCTTTAACCGACTTGCTCAGAAGAGTGCTCGAGGGAAGCGGCGAATGCGCCGAAAAAGGGATTGAAGTTTCTGCAATCTATCGATTGCACGTTGGATGGATGCTGGTTGTTTTTCCGTCGCGATAAGCGCGGCGAGTCTTGCGCTGATCCGGCGCGATGTAGGTGCGGATTTATCCGCATGGGTTCGCCTTCAAGCCCGCGGCCGGATTATCGCGCCTCGGCCTCCGAACGGTCATCGCAGAATTTAGAGATGCGCGTGTCGGCCTCATGCCGCGACTCGCAATTCCCCGTCGATCCCGCTTCGCGGGGGGCCCCGCGCCGGGTGGCTCGCGCGGCTACTTCGGCTGCATTCGGATCGCGCCGTCGAGCCGGATCGTCTCGCCGTTGAGCATTTCGTTTCGAATGATCTCGCCGACAAGCGTCGCATACTCGTCGGGACGCCCGAGCCGCGGCGGAAACGGAACCATCTTCCCGAGCGAGGCCTGCACCTCGGCAGGCATGCTCGCAAGCATCGGTGTTTCGAAGATTCCCGGCGCGATCGTCATCACACGTATGCCATGGCGGGCGAGCTCGCGAGCGACCGGCAGCGTCATCGCCGCGACGCCGCCCTTGGACGCGCTGTACGCCGGCTGCCCGATCTGACCGTCGAACGCGGCAACCGAGGCGGTAAATACGATCACGCCGCGCTCGCCTCCGGGGGTAGGCGCGTTGCGCGTCATCGCCTCCGCCGCGAGCCGCGTCATGTTGAACGTGCCTACGAGATTGACATTGATGACCCGCACGAAGCTCGCGAGGCTGTGCGGTCCCTCCTTTCCGACCACCCTTTCCCCGATTGCGATGCCGGCGCAGTTGATCAGTCCGTGGATGGCGCCGAAGGCTTTTACGGTTACGTCCACGGCAGCCCGGCCGCTTGCTTCGTCGGCGACATCGGTCCGGGCGAATCGCGCTGCCTGGCCGAGCTCGGTCGCAAGTGCGTTGCCCGCGGCTTCGTTGAGATCGGCGACCATGATTTTGCCGCCGTTGGCCACGATCATGCGTGCCGTGCCGGCGCCCAGCCCCGATGCTGCGCCCGTGACCAGAAAAGCCTTGCCTTTTATTTCCATGGCTCGTGAAGTTAAAAGGGAATGTTCAGGGAGCCGCTCTATGTTCGCGAGCTTACCTTTCCTGCGCCTTGAACACCGTGGTCGCGGTCGACACCAGCCCCGCCAGGTCGGACAGGTTGGACGGAACGATGAGCGTGTTGCTGGTCTTGGCAAGGTTGGAGAAGGCGGCGACATATTGCTCGGCCACCTTGAGATTCACCGCGTTGATCCCGCCTGGCGAATTGATCGCCTCGGCCACCTGCTTGATCGCCTTGGCGTTCGCCTCCGCGATCGAAAGGATCGCCGCGGCCTGTCCTTGCGCCGTATTGATCTCGGCCTGCTTGACGCCTTCTGACTGCGCAATTGCCGCGGCGCGCGCACCGGCGGCGAGATTGATCTGTTCCTGCTGCCGGCCTTCCGACGTCGCGATCACCGCGCGCTTTTCCCGCTCGGCGGTGATCTGCGCCTGCATCGCATGAAGGATTTCCTTGGGCGGCGTCAGATCCTTGATTTCGTAGCGAAGCACTTTGACACCCCAGTTCGCCGCTGCCTGATCGAGCGCCGCCACCACCAGACCGTTGATGTGGTCGCGCTCCTCGAACGTGCGGTCGAGCTCCATCTTGCCGATCACGCTGCGCAACGTAGTTTGCGCAAGCTGGGTGATCGCTATCATGAAATTGCTCGATCCGTACGACGCGAGCCGGGGGTCCGTCACCTGAAAATAGAGGATGCCGTCGACCTGAAGCTGGGTGTTGTCCTTGGTGATGCAGATCTGGCTTGGAACGTCGAAAGGTATTTCGCGAAGGTCGTGGCGGTAGGCCACACGATCGACAAACGGGATGACAAAATTCAACCCGGGCGCAAGCACTGCGTGGAAGCGCCCCAGGCGCTCGACGACAAGCGCATGCTGTTGCGGCACGACGCGAATCGCCTGGATGACGACGATAACCGCGACGATGAATAGCGCCAGCGTGACGATCGATGATCCCATCATTGTCGCGGACTCCATGTTAGAGGCTCTCGGAAGCGACTTGCGGCTCGCCGGGCCGGCGATCGGAGAGAATGAGCACCGAGCCGCGCGTGCCAACGATGTACATGGTCTCGGTTCGCGGTGTAGACGCGGATGCAAGCTCGGCATCCCATGTGCTGCCCCGGTACGCGACGCGCGCCGTGCCGCCCGGGCCCCAGCTTTGAACGCGGACCATCTGTCCGATATCGAGATTGGGCTGGGCGGGTGTAGCGGCGCTCAAGCGGCGTTTCCACCGCTGCAGCAGCATCATGCCGGCAATGCCAAGCACGCCTGCGGTCAGCCATTGCAGCGTCGCTCCCGCCCCGCTCAGCGCAGCGATCCCGGCACAGGCGAGGGCGAGGCCGATCACCAGCAAATAGAGCGTGCCCGTCAGCAGCTCCGCGGCTACCAAGGCCGCCGCGGCGATCCACCACATCAAGTAAGTGCTCATCGGCGAAAAGCCCTCCGCGCCGGCGAAGCATAACAAGGAATCGCGAATGCCGGGCAGCGTCGAAAAATCGCCGCGCGACCCTTGTCCGGACCCCGGGCTGACCCGACATTGCGATATAATTAGCTCTTTCATATCAAACCTTTCGCGACGCAAGTCGAGACAATTTCCATGCCGATCTACGAATATCGTTGTGCCGCCTGCAAGCACGAGCTCGAAGCGCTGCAGAAACTGTCCGAGGCCCCGCTGCGCACCTGTCCGAAGTGCGGTAAGAATGCGTTGACGAAGCTCATGTCCGCGGCCGGCTTCCAGCTCAAGGGAAGCGGGTGGTACGCAACCGATTTCAAGAATTCCGGCGCCAAGCCCACGGCGAAGCAGGAGGCGAAATCCGAGTCCAAATCCGAGGCTAAGACCGAAGGCGGGGACGCCAAACCCGCAGCGGCGCCCGCCACCGCGACGTCGGGCGAAGCCAAGCCCAAAAGCGAAGCTCCGGCGGCGGCATCGTCGAGCACGACGCCGGCCGAAAGCTAGCGCGGGTACCGTCCTTCCATGCGATGAAGCGTTATCTGATTGCGGGACTCCTGGTCTGGGTGCCTTTAGGCATCACGATCTGGGTATTGCACGCGCTGGTCTCGGCGCTCGATCAGACGCTGCTCTTGCTTCCGGAAGGTGCGCGCCCGGAAGCCATCGTAGGCTTCCATATTCCCGGCCTGGGCGTGTTGTTGAGCTTTGCAATTCTTTTTCTGACCGGCGTGCTCGCCGCCAATTTCTTCGGCGCGCGCCTGATCCGTGTTTGGGAATCGGTGCTGGGCCGGATTCCCGTGGTCAAATCTATTTACTCGAGCGTAAAGCAAGTCAGCGACACTCTGCTCTCGGACACGGGAAATGCTTTTCGCAAGGCGCTGCTTGTCGAGTATCCCTATCCGGGATGCTGGACAATCGCATTCCAGACGGGATTTCCGGCCGTATCGGTCGCAGGGCGTCTCGCGGGTGAGCACGTCAGTGTCTATGTTCCGACGACGCCGAATCCAACGTCGGGGTTTTTCCTGATGCTGCCTCGATCGCGCGTCCACGAGCTCGACATGACCGTCGACGAGGCCCCCAAGTACATCATCTCGATGGGCGTCGTTGCGCCGAAGCCGCGCACACCAAGCATCGCGCGCGTCACGCCGCCTGCCGAGTCGGTTCTCGATCACCGAAATTGACCGGGCGGCAGGCATCGTGACCGCCGCGAAGATCGCGGCGCTTCACCCGCATCTGCAAGCAAGAGCATGCCCAAGAACAGGCGCGTTCATTGGCGCAGAGCAGACCCTCATTGGGCGCAGGATGACCCGCCAGGGAGAAAAACTTGAAACGGACCGACTACTGCGGCCGCATCGATCGCAAATTGCTCGGCCAGGCGGTTAGCGTCTATGGCTGGGTGCATCGGCGCCGCGATCACGGCGGCGTGATCTTCGTCGACCTTCGCGATCGGGAAGGCTTGGTGCAGATTGTCTGCGATCCGGACCGGGCGGCGACTTTCGCTACCGCCGAGAAGCTGCGCCACGAGTTCGTCATTGCGGCGACGGGCGTCGTCAGACTGCGTCCCGAAGGAACGATCAACCCCGACCTCGGCAGCGGCGAGATCGAGATTCTCGCCCACGAAATCGAGATCCTGAACGCATCGCTGACGCCGCCGTTCCAGCTCGACGATGAGAACATCTCAGAAACCGTCCGGCTGCAGCACCGGGTGCTCGATCTGCGCCGGCCGGCAATGCAGAAGAACCTGCTCCTGCGTCACAAGGCGACCTCGAGCGCGCGCCGGTATCTCGACGCGCACGGCTTCGTCGACATCGAAACCCCGGTGCTCTACAAATCAACCCCCGAGGGCGCGCGCGAGTTCCTGGTTCCGTCGCGGATCCATCACGGCCAGTTCTATGCGCTGCCGCAGTCGCCGCAGCTGTTCAAGCAAATGCTGATGATGGCGGGATTCGACCGCTACTATCAGATCGTGAAATGTTTTCGCGACGAGGACCTGCGTGCCGACCGGCAGCCCGAGTTTACGCAGATCGATGTCGAAACCTCGTTCCTGGAGGAAGTGGAGATCCGCGAGCTCATGGAAGGTCTGATACGCACCATGTTTCGCGATGCCCTCGGGGTCGAGCTGCCCTCGCCGTTTCCTGTCATGAGCTATGCCGAGGCGATGCGCGACTACGGTTCGGATAAGCCCGACCTCCGCGTCTCGCTCAAGCTCACCGAGCTTACCGATCTGATGAAGAGCGTCGACTTCAAGGTGTTTCGCGCCGTGGCGGACACCGAGGGCGGTCGCGTCGCCGCGCTCAACGTGCCCGGTGGCGGCGCGCTTTCGCGCAAGGAAATCGATGACTACACCTCGTTCGTCTCTATCTACGGCGCAAAAGGCCTGGCGTACATCAAGGTCAACGACGCCGCCAAGCCGAACGAGGAAGGGCTGCAGTCGCCCATCGTCAAATTCCTTTCGCGCGAGGTCTTGACGACTATCATCGGGCGCACCGGCGCAAAAACCGGCGACCTGATTTTTTTTGTCGCGGACCGCGAGAAAGTCGCCGACGATGCGCTCGGCGCGCTGCGGGCCAAGGTCGGCCACGAGCGCGGCTTCGCTCAGCCCGGGTGGCGCCCGCTGTGGGTCGTCGATTTTCCGATGTTCGAATACGACGACCAGAAGAAAACGTGGGGGGCACGGCATCATCCGTTTACCGCGCCGAAGGCCGGGCACGAGGACCTGTTCGAAAGCGATCCTGCCCATACTATCGCCAAGGCGTACGACGTGGTGTTGAACGGCTGG
>VBCZ01000156.1 GCA_005889025.1 Betaproteobacteria bacterium | reverse complement strand
GGTGCGAAGGTGTACAAGACGCTGCTGATCTGGCCGTACGCCGTCGCGGCGGCGGTCGCCGCGGTGCTGTGGGTGTTCCTGCTCAATCCGACGCTGGGCGTCGTGACGCATTTGCTGCGCGCGCTCGGCTACGACTGGAATTACCTGCTGAATGCGCGCCAGGCGCTGATCCTGATCGTGATCGCCGCCGTGTGGAAGCAGATCAGCTACAACTTCCTGTTCTTCCTCGCCGGCCTGCAATCGGTCCCGAAGTCGCTGATCGAGGCGGCCGCGATCGACGGCGCTGGGCCGGCCAGGCGTTTCTGGACGATCGTTTTTCCGATGCTGTCGCCGACGACGTTCTTCCTCCTGGTCGTCAACATCGTCTACGCGTTCTTCGACACCTTTGCGATCGTCGATGCGGCGACCGGCGGCGGTCCGGTCCAGGCGACCGCCATCCTGGTGTTCAAGGTCTACCAGGACGGCGTGCAGGCGCTCGACCTGGGCGGGTCGGCGGCGCAGTCGGTGATCCTGATGGCGATCGTCATCGCGCTGACGGTCGCGCAGTTCCGTTTCGTCGAGCGCAAGGTCCAGTACTGATGGCAGGTCGATAGCCGATGGTCGAACACCGCCCGCTTGGATCGATTGTCAGCCATCTGGTGCTGATCGCAGGCGTTGCCGTCGTTGCGCTACCGCTGTACGTCGGCTTCGTCGCATCGACCCTGTCGTTCGACCAGGTGACGGCGGTACCGATGCAAATGACGCCCAGCACGCACCTGCTGGAGAATTACGGCGCGGTGCTGCTGCACGGCAGCACCGCGGCGTCGAAGGCGCCCGTCGGACAGATGATGTGGAACAGCCTGGTGATGGCGCTCGCGATCGCCATCGGCAAGATCGCGATTTCGATGCTGTCGGCCTTCGCCATCGTCTATTTCCGCTTCCCGCTGCGCAAGACGTTTTTCTGGATGATCTTCGTCACGCTGATGCTGCCTGTCGAGGTCCGGATCCTTCCCACCTACCGGGTGGTGGCCAGTCTCGGGATGGTCGATACGTATGCCGGGCTTACACTGCCGCTGATCGCGTCGGCGACCGCCACGTTCCTGTTCCGGCAGTTCTTTCTCACGGTTCCGGAAGAGCTCGCCGAGGCCGCGCGCATCGACGGCGCGGGCCCGATGCGCTTTTTTGTCGACATCCTGCTGCCGCTGTCGCGCACCAGCATCGCCGCGCTGTTCGTCATCATGTTCATCTATGGATGGAACCAATACCTGTGGCCGCTGCTGGTGACGACGCGCGAAGACATGTACACGGTGGTCATCGGCATCAAGCGGATGGTGGCCGGCGGCGACACGCTGATCGAATGGCAGTACGTGATGGCGACCGCGATGCTGGCGTTGCTGCCTCCGGCGGTCATCGTGCTGGTGATGCAGCGTTGGTTCATCAAGGGGTTGGTCGATGTTGAAAAATGAGGGAGAAATGAGCGCGCGATGGCCAAAGTCCATTTTCGCCAGGTATCGTCGGTCCCTCGGGCTGCGGCAAGTCGACCTTGCTGCGCATGGTGGCGGGCCTCGAGACGATCAGCGACGGTGAAATATCGATCGGCGATCGCGTCGTCAACGCGCTCGAGCCGAAGGACCGCGATATCGCAATGGTGTTCCAGAATTACGCCCTCTATCCGCACATGAGTGTGTTCGGCAACATGGCGTACGGCCTGAAGATTCGCGGATCGACCAAGGCCGATATCGACGCCAAGGTCAAGCGCGCCGCGGAAATACTCGAGCTTGGGCCGCTGCTCGAGCGCAAGCCCAGACAGCTTTCCGGCGGCCAGCGCCAGCGCGTGTCGAGATCCAGAAGCTGCATCGCCGCCTCGGCACGACCAGCCTGTACGTCACGCACGATCAGGTCGAGGCGATGACGCTGGCGCAGCGCATGGTCGTCATGAACGCGGGCCGCGCGGAACAGATCGGCACGCCCATGGAAGTTTACGAAAATCCGGCGACAGTCTTTGTCGCGGGGTTCATTGGCTCTCCGGCGATGAACTTTCTCGACGGCACGAGCGAGGCCAACCGGCGGGTGGCACTCGACGGCAACGGCAGCGTTCCGGTCGGCGTGGATCTCGCCGCCGGCCGCAAAGTCACGATAGGCATCCGGCCGGAGCATCTCACGCCTTGCAAACCGAGCGAAGCGAACCTGGTGGGCAGCGTGGAAGTCGTCGAGGCGCTCGGTGCCGATACGCTGATTCACGCCGCGGTCGCGGGCCGCACCGTCATTGCGCGGCTGCCGCACGGCGCGCCGGCGGAGATCGGCGAGCCGATCGCGCTCTGCGCCGCGCGCGATCGCGTGTATGTGTTCGACGCCGAAACCGGCGCGAGGGTAAGGGCCGCGTGACGCCGCGGCTAGACTTACGTCATCCCGAAGGCCGGGATCCAAGCAGGTTGGCGTTGGCTCCGCATTCACATGGGGCCCCGGCCTGCGCCGGGGCGACGACGTGACGCCGTGGCCGTATCCGCGTTACATCGCCCACCGGGGCGCGGGGAAGCTCGCGCCGGAGAACACCCTTGCCGCGATGCGGACGGGCCATGCGCACGGATATCGCATGGTGGAGTTCGACGTCAAGCTGTCGGGTGACGGCGTCGCGTTCCTGTTGCACGACGACACGCTCGACCGCACGACATCGGGACGCGGACGCGCCGACGCGCTCAGTTGGGCCGAGCTGTCCAAGCTCGATGCCGGTTCGTGGCATTCGTCCGCGTTTGCCGGAGAAGCGCTGCCCACATTTGCGCAGATCGCGCGCTGGGCCATCGCCAACGGCGTTGCCTGTAACGTCGAAATCAAACCCGTTCCCGGCTGTGAACGGGTCACGGGGGCGGCGGTCGCGGTCGATGCGCGCTCGCTGTGGCGCGATGCCGCTGTTGCGCCGCTGCTGTCCTCATTTTCGGAGGAGGCGCTGGCTGCGGCGCGAGACTCGGTGCCGGAGCTGCCGCGAGCAATGCTGTTCGAGCGCA
>VBCZ01000155.1:8413-15553 GCA_005889025.1 Betaproteobacteria bacterium | reverse complement strand
CCGACATGACCGTCGCCACGACCTGCACCTCGTTATAAAAACCGTCTGGAAACAGGGGGCGGATCGGACGATCGATCAGGCGTGAGGTCAGCGTCTCCTTTTCGGAAGGACGCCCTTCGCGCCTGAAAAAGCCACCGGGAATGCGTCCGGCGGCATAGGTTTTTTCCTGATAGTCGACCGTCAGGGGAAAAAAGTCCTGTCCGGGTTTTGCGCGCTTGGACGCGACGACGGCAACGAGCACGACGCTGTCGCCCAGGCTGACCAGCACGGCCGCGTCCGCCTGGCGAGCGATCTCGCCCGTTTCCAGCGTCAGCGTGTGACTTCCATAAGGTATCGATTTCTTGATCGGGTTTGGCACTTTGTCCTCGAAATCCGAAAGCAACAATGGCCGCCTTTAGTCACCTAGCGGACCTAAGTGCGGCCATTGCCGGTTATTCAAATACTGCGCGGCGGAGCATGCGAGTCGAAACTGGTAGCTCGGACAACCTGCTTCGCATACCCGGCCAAACGTTGTTACTTGCGCAGCCCCAGCTTGTCGATCAGCACGCGGTAGCTGTCGGTGTTGCGCGTCTTCAAGTAGTCGAGCAGCTTGCGGCGGCGCGATACCATCCTCAACAATCCGCGCCTCGAATGATGATCCTTCACATTGGTCTTGAAATGGTCGTTGAGTCCGTTGATGCGCGCAGTAAGCAGCGCAATCTGGACTTCCGGCGATCCGGTGTCGCCCTGGCCTCGTTGATGATCGACGATGACCTTGGCTTTTTCTTGAACGGTTACTGCCATGCTTGCCTGCTCCAAACTTCGCGAAAGAGCGCGATTTTACTCCGAAAAGTGCTTAGGATTCAAGCCGATTCGATGAGCACTTTGGTCACCGGCGGAGCCAACACTCGATGCGGCCTCGCGACGCCGGCCGCCAGTCGCGCAATGCCCGCGAAGACGCCTGCTGCATAAGCGCGATACATGCCGTCCTCAACCGCGCGCCAGTCGATGGCCTGACCCTGGACGAAACGCGCGAGCTCGGCGTTGTCCAAGTCCAGGCGCGGCAGTGCGGCGACCAGCACGTCGGCCGGCAGCAAGCACGCAGCGCGGTCGGCTTCGGTCATCGAGGCAAGCGCGTCCAGCGTGACGGCGCCGATGAGGTCGAACCCGCCGCTGTGCACTCGACGCAATTCCGCAAGGTGCGCGCCGCAGCCAAGGTCGCGTCCGAGATCCTCCGCCAGCGCCCGCACATAGGTCCCCTTGGCGCAGCGCAGCGTCAGCCGAGCGTCGGGTGGGTTCCACGCATCGAGCAATGCCTTCGCGCGCGTATTCGTAATAGTTGCGTCCGCGATACTTGAGCGCGGCGTAGCGAGGTGGAATCTGCTCGATGCGGCCGACGAAGCGCTGCAAGGCCGCGCTCAACGCCTGCTCCGTAAATTCAACGCGATGCCGCTCGAGGACAGTTCCTTCGGTATCGCCGGTCGTGGTCGTCTCGCCAAAGCGGATGGTCGCGGCGTAGGTCTTTTCCGCATCCAGAAGCATGTGCGCAAATTTGGTTGCATGGCCGAAGCACAGCGGAAGAAGGCCCGTGGCCAGCGGGTCGAGCGTTCCCGTATGCCCCGCCTTTTCCGCACGGTAGAGACGCTTCGCCTGTTGCAGCACGGCGTTCGACGAGAGACCCCGCGGCTTGTCGAGCAGCAACACACCGTCGACCCGCCGCCACTCCACAGCCGGGTGCGCGCGTTTCTTTTGCACGGCATTTACCTGAGCGTCAGGAAGGATGCTTGCGGTCTTCGGCTATGGCGTCGTCGATGAGGCTCGACAGAGCTGCGGCACCGAATAGAGCTGGAGCCGGTGCGACAGCTCGGTACGCAAGTAGCCGGCGCTATGCTGCAACGCCTCGATCGCGGCCGGAGCGTGCTCCTTGCCAGGGAGGTGGGTAAAGAAAATCTTGGCGTGCGACAGGTCCGGCGAGACTTCCACCGAAGTCACCGTCACCATTCCGATACGCGGGTCCTTGACATGAACGCGCAAAAGCTCGGCGAGCTCGCGCTGGATTTGATCGCCGACGCGCTGCGCGCGCTGAGGTTGTTTTTTCATCCCGATCGATTTCTTTCGCGATGCACGACTGTAGGTGCGAATTTATTCGCACGGGCTGCCCGAATGAATTCGGGCCTACAAAGTCAGATCACGCCCAAATGAATTCGGGTCGGCTTCGTCTACCGTCGCCGAAACATTAAACGTCGCGTTGTCGGCCTCATGCGTCGACTCGCAATTTCCGGTTGATCCCCACGCTCCGCGTGGGGCCCCGCGCCGGGTGGCTCCCGCCGCTACAACGTCCGCGTCACCTCGACTATTTCATAGACTTCGAGCTGGTCACGTCGTCCTTGAAGCGCTTGAGAGAGTCGAGCTCGCCGTCGAAAACGACAACGCTGTCGCGCAACGAGCGCACTTTCGCGCTGCGTCGTACAACGCCCTCGAGCACATAGCATCCCGCGACGGTGCCGACTTTGGAAATCTTGTACACCTCGCGCACCTCGACGAGCCCCAGCTGGCTTTCCTTGCGCTCCGGCGTGAGCATTCCCGACAACGCGGCTTTCACCTCATCGACCGCTTCGTAAATGATGTTGTAGTAGCGGATGTCCACACCTGAGTGCTCGGCGAGCTTGCGCGCGGCGACGTCGGCCCGTGTATTGAAGCCGATGATCACCGCTTTCGACGCGAGCGCGAGATTGACGTCGGATTCGGTGATCCCTCCGACGGCTGCGTGAACGATGTTGACCTTGACCTCGCCGGTCGACAGCTTCGATAGTGCGTTGGCCAGCGCCTCGTAGCTTCCCTGCACGTCCGCCTTGACGATGAGCGCCAGCGACTTGATCTCGCTCTCGGCGAGCTGCTCGAACATGTTCTCGAGCTTCGCGGCCTGCTGCTTGGCGAGCTTGACGTCGCGGAACTTGCCTTGACGAAATAGCGCGATCTCACGCGCCTTGCGCTCGTCGCCCAACGCCATCACTTCCTCTCCTGCAAGCGGAACGTCGGAGAGACCCTGGATTTCCACGGGGATCGCAGGTCCTGCGGCCGACGTGGGCTTGCCCGTTTCGTCGGTCATGGCGCGCACGCGCCCGAATACCGCACCGGCCAATATGACGTCGCCGCGTTTGAGCGTTCCCGATTGTACGAGCACGGTCGCCACCGGTCCCTTGCCCTTGTCCAGGCGCGAGTCGATGACGATGCCCTTGGCGGGCGCATCGTGCGGCGCCTTGAGCTCCAGAACTTCCGCCTGAAGCAGAATAAGGTCGAGCAGATTGTCGATGCCCTTGCCGGTTTTTGCCGAGACCTCGACAAACTGTGCCTCACCGCCGTATTCCTCGGGCAGGACACCTTCCGCAACCAGCTCCTGCTTGACCCGAGCCGGGTTCGCTTCCGGTTTGTCGATCTTGTTGATCGCAACCACCATCGGCACGTTGCCGGCTTTGGCGTGGGCAATGGCTTCCTTGGTCTGCGGCATGACGCCATCGTCCGCGGCGACGACGAGCACCACGATATCGGTGACCTTCGCCCCGCGCGCGCGCATCGCGGTGAACGCCTCGTGACCGGGCGTATCGAGAAAGGTGATCACGCCCTTGGGCGTTTCGACGTGGTAAGCGCCGATGTGCTGGGTGATGCCGCCGGCCTCTCCGCTCGCGACGCGAGTGCGGCGGATAAAATCGAGCAGCGATGTCTTGCCGTGATCGACGTGGCCCATCACGGTGACCACCGGCGGCCGCGGAAGGGCCTCGGCGGAGGTCGTCTGCGCGCTTTCGGCGAGCAACGAATCGGGGTCGTCGAGCTTGGCCGCGATCGCCTTGTGGCCCATTTCCTCGACGGTGATCATCGCCGTTTCCTGATCGAGCACCTGATTGATGGTGACCATGGTGCCGAGCTTCATCATCGTCTTGATGATCTCCGCGGCCTTGACCGACATCTTGCGTGCGAGATCGGCAACGGTGATCGATTCGGGAACCGCGATTTCGCGCACGACCGGTTCCGGCGCCGGCCCTATGGCTTCATCGTGCTCTTCGCCTTCTTCGTGGCGGTGCTTGCCGGTCTTGGGCTGCCTCCAGCCCGCTCCACCGGTCACGTCTCCACGCAACTTGAGCGCGCGCCGACGCGCCGCTTCTTCCTGGAACGCGGTTGCGGAAGGCTTGCGCGAGGGCTTGTCCTTCTTGGTCCCCGGCTTGGTCGCCGGCTTGTGCAGCGTTCCTTCGGTCGTTGCCTTGATGGTGGGCTTCGCTTCCGCGACGGGCTGCGCCGCCGCAGCTTCGGCGGATTTCGCTGCGGCCGCGACCGCTTCGCTTGCCTTGGCGGCTGCTTCCTCGGCCTCCCTTTCTTTTTTGGTTTTGCGCTTTTTCGCCTGCTCTTGCTTCTGCTGAACTTCTTCCTGTTGCTTGGCGATGAGCGCGGCGGCCTTGCGCGCTTCTTCGTCCCGAGCGGCGACCTCCGCCGCCGAGATCAACGGCTGCGCGGGCGCTTCATCCACCGGGGGCGCAGACTCGGCGCCGTCGCGCTTGACGAAGATGCGCCTCTTTCGCACCTCGACCTGGATGGTTCGTGCGCGGCCGGTGCTGTCGGCCGCCTTGATCTCGGTGGTCTGCTTGCGCGTCAGCGTGATTTTCTTTTTCTGGTCCTGTCCGCCGTGCTGCTTGCGCAGGTAATCGAGCAACCGGGTCTTATCCTGCTCGGAGAGCTTGTCGCCCTGCTTCTTGCTGCTGACGCCGGCCGCGGCGAGCTGCTCCAGCAGCACCCCCGGGGGCATTTTCATTTCGGTCGCGAATTGCTCGATCGTTGTCTGGGCCATGGTGTGTCTCCCGCCGCGCGTGTCAGGCCGGCTTGACTTCCGCGTGCTCGGGTTCTTCGAACCAGTGTGCGCGCGCCTTCATGATCAGGACCTGCGCCCTCTCAGCCGCCAATCCGGTGAGTTCCACGAGCTCGTCGACTGCCAAGTCGGCCAAAGCATCCCGATTAGTCACGCCTTTTTCCGCAAGCAGGCCCGCGGTTTCGGTGTCCATGCCGTCGAGGTTGAGCAGATCCTCGGAGACGTTCTCCACCGATTCTTCGCGTACGATCGCCTCGGTCAGCAGCGCATTGCGTGCGCGGCTGCGAAGCTCGTTGACGGTTTCCTCGTCAAAAGCATCGATCTCCAGCATTTCGTTGAGCGGAACGTAGGCGATCTCCTCCAGCGTGGAAAATCCCTCCTGGATCAGGATGTCGGCGACTTCCTGGTCGACGTCGAGCTTGTCGATGAACAGCGCGCGGATCTTTTCGCTTTCCTGCTGCTGCTTCTGCTGCGACTCTTCCACGCCCATGAGATTGATTTCCCATCCGGTGAGCTCGGACGCGAGGCGGACGTTCTGGCCGCTGCGGCCGATCGCCATCGCGAGGTTTTCCTCGTCGACGACTACGTCCATGCTGTGCCGCTCCTCGTCGACGACGATGCTCGAGATCTCCGCCGGCGCAAGCGCGTTGATGACGAACTTGGCCGGATCTTCGGAGAAGAGCACGATATCGACGCGCTCGCCGGCAAGCTCGTTGGTCACCGCGGTCACGCGCGAGCCGCGCATGCCGATGCACGTGCCCTGCGGGTCGAGCCGGGGGTCGTTCGATTTGACCGCAATCTTCGCGCGCACGCCGGGATCGCGTGCCGCCGCCTTGATCTCGATCAGCCCCTCCTCGATCTCGGGGACTTCGAGCTCGAACAGGCGGACCAGCAGCTCGGGCGTGATGCGCGAGAGCATGAGTTGCGGCCCGCGCGCCTGCGCTTCGATCTTGACGACATAGGCCCGCACGCGGTCGCCGACACGCAGATTTTCCTTGGGGATCAGCTGGTCGCGCGGAACCATGCCTTCGATGCGCCCCGACTCGATGATAGCGTTGCCGCGCTCGATGCGCTTGACCGTCCCCGTGAGCAGGTTGTCTTTGCGCTCGAGAAAATCATTGAGGATCTGCTCGCGCTCCGCGTCGCGGATCTTCTGCAGGATCACCTGCTTCGCCGCCTGCGCGCCGATGCGCCCGAACTCGACCGGCTCGAGCGGTTCCTCGACGACATCGCCGATCTCGAGCTCCGGGTCGCGCTCAGCCGCGTCGGTGATCGCGATCTGATGCGCCGGCTCCTCGTGCTCCTCGTCGGGCACGATCGTCCAGCGGCGAAACGACTCGTAGTCTCCGGTCTCGCGATCGATCGACACGCGCGCGTCGATGTCCTGCGAGAAGCGCTTCTTGGTTGCCGACGCGAGCGCGGATTCCAGCGCCGTGAAGACGATCTCCTTCGGCACGTTCTTTTCGCGCGCCAGCGCGTCGACGAGCAGCAACAGTTCGCGGTTCATTTGCTATTTCTCCACTCAATTCTCGGCACCAGCCTCGCCTTGTCGATATTTGCAAGAGGGATCGACATCGTGCCTGTCTGGGTATCCACAACGATTGCTTCGCCTTCGACGCCGCGCAACACACCTTTCATCCGCTTGGAGTTGCCGATGCTCTCGCGCAGCGTCAGGCGCACTTCTTCTCCCGCGAAACGGGTGAAGTCGGCGGCTTTTTTCAGGGACCGATCGAGACCGGGCGAGGAGACTTCGAGACGGTCGAAGTCGACGCCTTCTACGGCAAACAAATGTGTCAGATGGGTCGATACGCGAGCGCAGTCCTCGACGTCCACGCCTTTCGGCTTGTCGATAAACACTCGCATCAGTCCGCTTCGCGCCGACATGTCCCAGTCGACCAGCTCGTAACCCATCGCCGGCACGGTGCGTTCCAGAATCTCTCCCAATTTCACAGGCATCGCCAAAAAACCGTAAAAGCAAAAAAAAATGGGCCGTCGAGCCCATTTCTTATGTTTACAACTGAACACATTGTAGCAAAGAACCGCACCCAATTGAAGGGGTACGGGAGGAAAATGAACGGTTACGGGAGGAAAAAGCCTCCCCGAGCATTCCGGCAGGGCCGCCAACGGAGGCCTGTCGGCATACGCGAACCCACCTTGCAAAGCGCCGCAGCGTTGACGCCGCACCGCCCAATTGGATATAAATCGGCCAAGGAGGAACGGCATGATCTACGTCTGCGCCACCAAACGCCCCAGGCCCGGCCGCGCGCTGGTCTCGATTCTTGGATCGCTGCTCCTGCTCTCGTGCA
>VBCZ01000155.1:0-8403 GCA_005889025.1 Betaproteobacteria bacterium | reverse complement strand
CATCACGCCCTCCGGGGAGCGGTCGACGGCACCGGTGATCCGGGTACCCGGCCCCGAGCCCACGTCTCCGTACCAGCCGGAGCTCCTCATCCGGCCGCTGACCGTCGTCGTGCCCGTGGGCGCGGTCTACATCTGCGTCAAGGAGTCCGCCGGCCAATCCCGGCAGACGGTGATCGAATTCTCCTCGCCCAAGGTGAAGGAGCTCTGCCGCAAGCACCCGGAGATGGGGCCATGCCAGTACGAGAGGGAGCTCTGCCGGAACAGCGGCGGGAGGGTGTTTGCCACCGGCGGGACCGAGATCACCGCCGCAACCGAGGCGGAATACGACAAGAAGGTCATGCGGGTGAGGTTCAGGGCGAATTAACGCCTTTCCCCCATAACCGGGGAAGCAATCGGCTCCTGGCGACCGGCTGATATGCCAACAGCATGGCTTTTCGAGTGCTTGAGGGCTCGGCCACCGACCGAGTGAATCGTTTCAGCAAGAGACGTCGGGTTGGAATGCGCGGCAATCGAACCTGATGCTACATATGCCGGTGTCGACGCGAAACGACGCTCCGTGAGCCACGCCGGCGTTTGTCCGGCACGTTCCGCCCGCGAACCGGTGCAGCTGCTCAAGGGACCGGTCCCGGGATTCGCCTTGTGGTTGTGCCGACTCGACCTTGATCCGCAGTCCACTGCTGCGATGGCGCGGTCGCTTTCCGCTCCGGAACGCGACCGCGCCGCGCGATTCGGCACCGATGCCCTGCGCCGCCGCTGGATCGTCGGCCGGGCGACGCTTCGATCGCTACTCGGCGCCAAGCTGGGCGTAGAACCGCACGCCGTCGAATTGAAGGCCGGCAGGCGCGGTCGACCGGAGCTCGCAACTCCGCGCGGGCTTGATTTCAACGTGTCGCACACCCAAGCGGTGGCGCTGATCGCCATCGCCGACGCCCTGCCTCCCGTCACGCGCGTCGGCGTGGACATCGAGCGCGCGGATCGAGCGGTCAACTCCGACGGCCTCGCGCGAAAATTCCTGACCGAGCGGGAGCGAGCCGCCCTCGCCCCGCTCGACGGCGATTCGCGGCGACGGCGATTCCTGCGCCTGTGGACGTGCAAGGAAGCCATGAGCAAAGCGACCGGCGATGCGCTCTCCGCGCCATTTCGCGATATCGAAGTCTCGATGGGGGAAGAACCAAAGCTTGTTGCGGGGCCGCCGCCCTACACCCCGGACGCCTGGCAGCTCTGGGTTGCCTGTGTACCGACGCACCTCATCGCCACAGTCGGGATATGGCGCAGGAATTGATTCAACGCTGCGGCGTCATTTCGCGGTTGGTTTTGGAATCTTCCATTTATTCTGCAACCACAACCAATCGGCTGGACTGTCGCGGACGTCGCGCTCGAGACAGCGCGCGTACTCCTCGACAATGCGCACGTCGGCGCCTTCGTCGTACGGAGGCGCACCGATCTCGGTAAGCTTCACGGAGTAATAGCCTCGACGCACCCGCCGCATCGTGACGTAGAGCACTTTGGCATCGAGGAACCGTGCGATCTTGCCGGCACCGACAAAAAACGCGGTGTCCTGGTGCAGAAAGCGTGTCCAGTACCGGGGATCGTTCTTCTTCGGCGTCTGGTCGGCGATGAGGGCGTAGGTGCGCGGCTGCCCGGCTCGGCTCAGCAGATCGAAAATGAACTCCTTGCGCGGAATGAAGCGGCTGCCGAAGCGAGCGCGCGCCTCGCGCAGAAACGCATCGAATGCGGCGACCCGCTGCGGCTGGTAGACGACGTCGATGATCATGTCGAACGTAGCGCCCGCCGCGAGCGAGAGCCATTCCCAGTTGCCGTAGTGCGCGGTGAGGAGAATCACCGATTGCTTTGCCACCATGCACTCGGTCACGAGCCCCGGATTCTCGAAAGTGACTCGACGCTTCAGCGCGTCGGCGCTCGCGCCGAAGCCCCAGAAGGACTCCATGATCGTGTCCGCCAGGTTGCGATACGACTTTCGCAGAATCGCCGCGCGCTCTGCCGGGTTTCTTTCCGGCAATGCGTTGGCAATGTCCCGCTCGGCGCGATCGCGCCTCCATCGCATGACGTAAAAGGCCGCGAAATAGATCAGCGCCCCCCACGTGTACAACAACGCCAGCGGCAGGCGCGTCAGCGCCTTCAGTAGGAACTGCATGGCAATCGGAAAGACAGGTGCTCGCGAATGCGGCGAATCCGCCTCAGGCCGCGCGCGACGCGCTGCGCTCGCTGTTGACACCCGAAAAGGATGTGCGCGCCCTCAAGCGACCGCGACAAGCCGATCCAGCGTTGCCGGGTCGGCAAGCAGCTCCGCGCTTGCCGCGCGATGGACGATCCTGCCTCGATCGAGCACGATCGCGTGCGATGTGAGCTCGAGCGCGAGGCGGGCGTGCTGCTCGACCACGATGACCGCAAAATCGCCGGCACGCACGAGCTCGCCGAGGACCTTCATCAGCTCCTGAACGATGATCGGCGCCAGCCCCTCCATCGGTTCATCGAGCAGCAGCAGCTTGGGATTGGTCATGAGCGCACGTGCGATCGCGACCATCTGCTGCTCGCCTCCCGACAGTTGATTGCCCAGGTTTCGCTTCCTTTCCTCGAGCCGGGGAAACACGCCGTAAGCTCGCTTGAGATCCCAGGCGCCGGGCCTTGCCACAACCGTGAGATGCTCTTCCACGGTCAGCGACGGGAACATGAAACGCTCCTGCGGCACCCAACCCAGACCGGCATGAGCGCGCCGAAAGGTCGGCATCCGCGTGATTTCCGCGCCCCGCCATACGATGCTGCCTCGCTGCAGACGGGTGAGCCCCATGAGTGTCAGCAGCAACGTCGTCTTGCCCACGCCGTTGCGGCCGAGCAATGCCAGGCTGCCGCCTTCCGCGAGCTGAATCGAAATGTCCTCGAGGACGATCGAGTCGCCGTAGCCGGCAGTCAACCCTTCGGCGGTCAACATCTCAGGCATGCTGCGCTTCCCCGAGGTAGACCTCGCGCACGCGCCGGTCGCGCGCGATTTCTTCGGGCGTTCCTTCGACCAGCACCATTCCGCCCACAAGGACCGTTATCTTCTCGGCAAACTTGAACACGAGGTTCATGTCGTGCTCGATGAAGACGATGCAGACGTCGCTGGGCAGGCTCGCGATGACGCTGAAGAGCTCGGCGCTCTCGGCGGCCGGAATCCCCGCTGCGGGCTCGTCCAGCAGCAGCACTTTCGGCCGCGTGGCCAGCGCGAGCGCGATCTCCAGCAGCCGTTGCTTACCGTACGGAAGGTTGCGGGTTTCGATGGCTGCGTCGGAGCCGAGTCGAAGCAAGCCGAGGATACTCAGGGCTTCGTCGACCTGGCGCCGGGCCGTCGAGACGGTGCGCCACCACGTCGATCCCTCGCCGTCGCGTTCGCAACACGCGAGAACCACCGATTCCAGCACGGTCAGCCCCGGAAACAGCGTGTTGATCTGAAAGGTGCGGGTCATGCCACGCTTGACCCGCGCATGCTGCGGAAGCGAAGTGATCTTCTCCTCGCCGAGAAACACCTCGCCCGCGCT
Organism: Betaproteobacteria bacterium; assembly: GCA_005889025.1. GTDB lineage: Bacteria > Pseudomonadota > Gammaproteobacteria > Burkholderiales > Casimicrobiaceae > PALSA-1003. The sequence continues at coordinate 4,867 of VBCZ01000155.1, read as the reverse complement.
GGGAGGAAGCGCGCCCATCAACAGATTGATGAACGTGGTCTTGCCTGCGCCGTTGGGCCCGATAAGCGCGTGGCGGGCGCCGACCTCGAACGACAAGGTGATGTCGGAGTTGGCCCTGAAAGCGCCGAACACCTTCGACAGCCCCTGGGTACGCAGCGCAGGGCTCATGTGCGCTTCTCTTTCCACGCCCGCCTGAACGCGATGATGCCGCCCAGCAGACCGCCTCGCGCGAACAGGACAATGACGATCAGGAGCAGCCCGAGCCAGAACTGCCGTAAAGGTAACCGGTGCCTCCGAGCACGAGCATGATCATCAGCTCCGCGGAGCGTGGAAACCCGAGCGTGTCGATGCCGACAAACTGGGTCGTTTGCGCGAGCAACGCACCCGCGATCCCGGCGATCGCCGCGTCGATGGTATAGATTGCGATCAGCTTCCGGGGCACCGACACGCCGATGGCAGGCATGCGACGTTCTCCTTCACGGATTCCGCGCAGGCTCAAGCCGAACGGCGAGCGCACCAGCGTGCGCGCGAACAGAAACACAATGAACAAGACGACGAGACAGTAGACGTACGCGGTCCTGCCGTCCATCCCAAACGAGAACACGCCGAAGATCTTGCCCATGTCGACGCCGGAAAGCCCGTCGACGCCGCCGGTGATCGATGACGCCTTGTTGGCTACCTCGAAAAGCATCAGGCCGATGCCCAACGTCACCATGAGGCGCGTCAGGTCCTGTCCGCGAACAACCAGGAAGCTGGTGAGCAACCCGACGACACCGGCGGCGAGCGCGGCCGCGGCCAGACCACTCAAGGGCTCGTTCCACATGGCCCAGCGAGATGATTCGCGCGTAGCCCAGGATCAAATCGAGCGACAGCGCAAAGATGCCCGCGATCAGGATCTGGCTTCCGTGCGTCAGATACTTCGGAAAGGCAAAGAATGCGATGACGGGGACCAGCCAGAACGCGACTTCGTATACGCTCCACGCTCTCGCGGGAAGGCCGCTCATGCGCGCCTTCCCACCAGCCCGTGCGGAAACAGCAGCAGCATTACCACCATCACGACATAGATCACGAACGATCCGATCTGCGGAACATAATATTTGCCCGCAACGTCGAACACTCCGAGAATCAGCGCGGCGAGCAGCGGACCCTTGATGGTGCCCGCGCCGCCCACCGCGACGACGAGCAGGAAATACACCATGTATTTCAGCGGGAAGGTCGGGTCGATGCCCAGTCCGCCACCCAGCCCCGCCAGACCGGAGCCGAGCGCGAAAGTCAGGCTGAAGACTCGGTAGACGTTGATGCCGAGCCCTGCGGCTGCCTGCTGATTATCGACCGATGCCCGGATTTCGGCGCCAAAGCGGGTTCGTTCGATCAGCCACGTCAACGCCAAAGTGATGGCGAGGACGACCGCGATCAGGAATATTCGGTACGTTCCGAGATCCAACCCGAGGATGTGAACCTGGCCGCGTAGGAATTCCGGGAGCTGAACCGGCTGTTGCTGTGAGCCGAAAAAATACGTCGTCGCGGCAATCGACATGAAGACGAGTCCGATGCTGAACAGCACCTGATCGAGGTGAGTTGCACGATACAAGCGGCGATAGAGCAGCCGCTCGAGTACGATACCCGCCGCGGCGCTCACCATGAACGCGATCGGCAGCGATACGAGGAATGGCACGCCAAGCCGGCTCATCATGATCACGCAGGCGTATCCACCGAGCATCGCGAACGCGCCGTGCGCGAGATTGACGAAGTTCATCAGGCCCATCGTCACCGACAGGCCGATACTGATGATGAACAGCAGGCTGCCGTAGGCGATGCCGTCGAACAGCACCCCGACAAGATTTCCGAGCACTACGCTCCCCTTGCCGCCAACGCCTCCATCAAGCGCCGGGATCCTTGACGTTGTCGATCTTGTCGAACTCGACGTTCCAATAGTGACCGTCGCGCGACTCGACCTTGCGGATGTAGACGTTCTGGATCACGTCGCGCGTCGCTGGATCGATCGACATCGGCCCTCTCGGGCTTGTCCACGCCATGCCCTTCATCGCCGCGACGATTTTCTCGCCATCCGCCGCGCCCCCGGTTTTCTTGACCGCTTCGTAGATAAGATGCATGCCGTCGTAGCCCCCGACCGAATGAAAGTTCGGCCGCATGCCGCCGTTGGCTTTCATGAAGCCGTCGACGTACGCCTTGTTCTCGGGCGAAGGGTGCGCGGCGGAATAGTGATGCGAGCTCACGATGCCGAGCGCTGGCTGCCCGATCGTATCCAGCAGATCGTCGTCGAGCACGTCGCCGGTGCATATCAGGTTGATCCCCGACTCGCGCAATCCGCGCTCGGCGAATTGCTTGAGTACGGCGGTGCCTTCGCCGGATGGGACGAAGACGAACAAGGCATCGGGCTTGGCGTCCTTCACGCGCTGCAGGAACGGCGCGTAATCGGGGCTCCGCAGCGGCGTGCGCAGTGAATCGCTCACGCTTCCTCCGCCTTCGGCGAAGCGCTTGACGAAGGTTTTTTCGGCGTCGAGACCGGGGCCGTAATCGGTCACGAGGGTAACGACCTTCTTGATCTTGTTCTTCGCAGCCCACTCGGCCATCGGCGCAGTAACCTGCGGCAGCGTAAATCCCGAGCGCACGATGAATGGCGAGCGCTGTGGAATGACCGACGTCGCGGCTGCCATGACGATCATCGGCACCTTGGCCTCCGTCGCGACGGGCGCGGTGGCGAAAGCGAGCGGTGTCAGCCCGAAGCCCGCCAATATCGCCACGTGCTCCTGGACCACCATCTCCTGCGCGATGCGTTTGGTCGTCTCCGGCGCAAGGCCGGTGTCGTCCTTCACCATCAGATCGACCTTGCGTCCGGCCACGGTGTCGCCGTTACGCGCGATATACAGCCTGCAAGCCGCCTCGATCTGCCGCCCGGTCGACGCGAACGGGCCGGTGAGCGGAAGAATGAGCCCGATCCTGAGCGGATCGGCGGCAAATGCGGACCGGGGCGACCACGCGGCGGCGGCAGCGGTCGCAGCGAGGCTCGTGATAAACCGCCGCCGTGCAGAAGAATTGCGTCTTTTCATGAAACTCCTCCTGTAATAAAGTTAAGCGGCAATTGCGCAGTGAACGCCGGTCCGGTTTCTGCGAATGGCACTTGCTTGAGGAGCGCGGCGATGCGTTCGTTATCGCGCCTTTGGTGCTGCGTCGCTCCTGCCGAAGATGACCCATTTCATTTGCTGAGTCTTACGGAGGTGAGGGCCTGAGACTTGCCGAGCCCGTAGGTAAAGAATTCATTCGCACGGGCTGCTTCTTCCACCCGCGCGGCCGAATGAATTCAGCCCTACAACCCGTCATTGTCAGTCATTTTCGGAAAGGTTCGCAGGAAAACCACATTTTCGCCGTCAGTAGGCTGTACAACTTTCCTTTGATTGTCAAGATTGGAGCGAAGGCTGGATTGCGCTCTCGTTCACCTGGCGGCATGAGCCGCGTCAACCGGTCAGGATTGACGACTTATAATGTTTCGCTTGCGACAAGCAGCGTTTGCAAAGAGAAACCGCAACATCGGTACCGCACTGATACGTGGCGCCAGCAAACCGACCATGGACGCCCAAGCTACGATGTACCCTCTACGGCTGAGGCCTGACGCCTGGGTCTGTAGCAGCGATACAGTATTCGGAGAGCCATGATGTTCCCCAAGAACGCTTGGTATGTTGCATGCACTCCCAACGAGATCGACGACAAGCCGCTGGGACGGACGATCTGCGGCGAGCGTATTGTTTTCTATCGAGGCCCCGAGGGTCAGGTAGCCGCCGTCGAGGATTTCTGTCCCCATCGTGGCGCTCCGCTGTCGCTGGGCAAAGTTGTCGAAGGTCAGCTCGTTTGCGGCTATCACGGGCTGACCATGGGCTGTGACGGAAAGCCTGTGGCGATGCCAGGCCAGCGCGTCCGTGGCTTTCCGGCGATCCAGACTTTCCCGGTATTGGAGCGTTATGGCTTCATCTGGATCTGGACCGGTGACCGAACGCTCGCCGATCCAGCAAAGATCCATCATCTGGACTGGGCCGAGAGCCCGGAATGGGCCTACGGGGGCGGCCTATACCACGTCAACTGTGACTATCGGCTCATGATCGACAACCTCATGGATCTCACTCACGAGACCTACGTCCATGCCAGCAGCATCGGGCAGAAGGAGATCGACGAAGCGCCCCCAAAGACCAAGACCGAGGGCGGCACGGTAATCACGAGCCGTTTCATGGAAAATGTGATGCCTCCGCCGTTCTGGCAATTGGCGCTGCGCGGAAATCACCTGGCCGACGATGTCCCGGTCGATCGCTGGCAGATTTGCCGTTTCACGCCGCCGAGTCACGTGATGATCGATGTCGGCGTCGCCCACGCCGGCAAGGGAGGCTACGACGCGGAACCCCGGTTCAAGGTCTCCAGCGTCGTGGTCGACTTCATCACGCCCGAGACCGACACCTCCATCTGGTACTTCTGGGGCATGGCCCGCAACTTCAACCCGAAGGACAAGGCACTTACGGCATCGATCCGCGAAGGACAGGGAAAGATATTCAGCGAGGATCTTCAAATGCTCGAGTCGCAGCAAAGAAACCTGCTTGCGCATCCGGAGCGAAGCCTGTTGAACCTCAATATCGACGCCGGCGGCGTTCAGTCGCGACGCGTCCTGGACCGGATCATTGCCCACGAGCGAGCTTCCACACCGCAAGGAATAGCGGCTACGCAAGCATAGCCGCCAGGATCGTCGACCGGAAACATCGCGAACATGGTTCAGCCATTGATGAAAGTTAAGGTCGCGAAAAAGACGCTCGAGGCGACAGACATCTGTTCATTCGAGCTGACCGATCCCGCGGGAGGCGAGCTG
>VBCZ01000153.1 GCA_005889025.1 Betaproteobacteria bacterium | reverse complement strand
GTAGTTCGTTTGCTTCGGAATGAAACGAAACGGAGAAAACGATACGACCGCAAACGAAAGGATCAGCAGCAGCCCCAGCGCCCAAAGTACGATATAGCCCGTGTTGCCGTCGCGAACCGGTTTGGACCGCCACCAGGCCCATATACCCCCGACGGTCAGGAACGGCATCAGCCAGGTGTGTCGGCCGTCGAGAAACAAGTAGCGAAAATAATAGGCGGGCGATGTTTGTGCGTCGGTACGCGTGTCCAGCTTGTGGACCGATCCGCTCGTGGCACGAAATACAAGCCAGGGATCACCGGAGATCCACCACATCAATTCGAGGTTGAGCGCCAGCATCGCCAGGGCCCCAGCCATGGTCCAGATCCATTCCCGACGAAATGTGTAAATCGCTAGCGCGTAGACCAGGAATACAGGCAGGATCAGCACGGCGACACTTTCCTTGATCCAGTACACGGCCCCCAGCGCCAGCCCCGCAGCCAGATACAGCGCGCGGCTGCGCGCTCGCTCCGCGTAGAAAAACAGGGCGAAACAGAGAGTGGTAAAAAAAGTGAGCGGGGTATCCGCCAACAAGCGGCCCGAGGTGTTCACGTGCAAGGGGAGGAGCGCGAGAACAAGAGCTGCAAGAATCGCGGCGCTGCGTCCCCACAAGGAGCGCGCCAGCACGAAGACGGTCGCGACCTCTCCGAGAGCGCACAGCAAGGCCCATAAATTCGCATTGAACTCGCTCGTCCCGAACAAAGCCATGAGTGCGGCGACGGGCAAATTAATTCCATAGCGCAAGGCGCCGACGTAATTCCCGACAGACCAATCACCATGCAGGATGGCGACGGCCATCTGCGTGTAAATGACATCATCGGAGCCCATCGGTCCGGTATAAAAGATCAGGCGCACGACGCAGGCGAGCAATACCAACAGTCCGAGGATTACCCAGTCGGTTCTACGAACACCTTGGCGCGAGAGCGCGCTGGAGTCGGTCAGGGCGGTGATCCGGATGGGAGCCTTGGCCAGCCATGCTTTCATGTCGAATCTGTGGTGGTTCCGGATCATCGGCCGAACTTTCTCACGTCTGCAAGCCCATGGCTCGAGCACAAATGAAGCAGTTCATTCGGCGCCGTTGCGCGCATCCCGGATGCCCGGGGACAAGCTTGCGAATCGCCATCGTGCGAAGAATGTGTCACAGCCTGATTCAACTGTTACCTAGAGTATGGCGAATCAGAAATGCGCGACATATTTCTTGCCGTCATTCCCGCGAAAGCGGGAATCCATTGGCTTTGAAAATAAATGGACTCCGGCTCGCGCCCGGCTCCGCGGGCTTGGCCGGAATGACGGCAATTTATGCAACGAACTGGCGACACGCCACACTAGCCGACGGCGCTGATGACTTCTTGGATCACGTACGCCAGCTGATCCTCCAGACCTAGCCAGAGCGGGAGCCGCACAAGCCGTTCGCTCAGCGTCACGGTATTGGACATGTCACCGACCGAGCGCCCAACCTTGCGTCCCATCGGAGCACTGTGCAGTGGCACATAGTGAAAAACGGACTGGATTTCCTTGCTCTTTAGCTTATCGATGAATGCGGTGCGTCGCTCGATGTCCGGTAGAAGCAGGTAATACATGTGCGCATTGTGAATACATTCTCGAGGCACGATAGGCCGGCGAATCTTCCCGGCTGCTTCCAAGGGCACGAACCATTGGTGATAATGGCCCCACAGGTCGAGCCGCCGCCGAGTAATGGCATCGGATTCCTCCATTTGCGCCCACAGGAATGCCGCGATGATCTCGCCCGGTAGATACGACGAGCCGATGTCCACCCACGTGTATTTGTCGACCTGGCCTCTGAAAAACTCGCTTCGGTTCGTCCCCTTCTCGCGTACGATCTCTGCGCGATCCACGAATCGGGTGTCGTTGATCATGACAGCGCGCCGAAGTGGCCTATGCTCCCCAGCGGCCGTCCCTTGTAGCTCGCCATTACTCCCTGCGCCGCATCTTCGATCACCAGGAGATTGTGCTTCGACGCGATAGCCATGATGGCATCCATCTCACACGCGACACCTGCGTAGTGAACAACACAGATGGCCTTACTTTTCGGCGTGATCGCGGCTTCGATTCTGGTCTCATCGATGTTCAGTGTATCGGCGCGCACGTCGACGAACACAGGGATTCCACCGCGGAGGACAAAAGCGTTCGCGGTCGAAACGAACGTGAACGACGGCATGATGATCTCGTCGCCCGGTTTCACGTCGATCAGTATCGCCGCCATTTCCAGTGCGGCCGTGCACGAATTGGTGAGCAAGGCGGTATGCGAGCCCGTGCGCCTTTCCAGCCACGCGTTGCATAGTTTGGTGAAGGAGCCATCTCCGGAAAGATGACCCTTGGCGTGCGCCTGGCTCACGTACCAGAGCTCCTTGCCCGTCATGAATGGCTTGTTATAGGGAATTTTCATTGGCAGCCGGAGGACTCTGTTCGCGTTGAGACGAATGACTGAAAACCCAGATTTTCTGCAGCAGAAAAAGGTAGAGTGCCAACAAGATGATGGTTACTCCTTGCACAGCCTGATGAGGGAGTTGCATGTAATCCACGAACACAAACAATATTATCAAGTTGATAATGTATGCGGACAGATATCCGGCCCAGTATCTCAGAAAACTGCCACCGAAATCGAACCCATACGAGAACGTCCAGTTCTTGTTGAATAGGAAAGTCTGAATGACGCCGATGATGAAGCATGCGGTCATCGAAAGCTTGTGCCCCAAGCCAAGTCCTGTAAGCACAAGATAAAGAACAAACAGCATCGCATTTGAGATCAGCCCCACGATAGCGTACCGAGAGAACTGTATTAGCGTATGGCGACGGCTGCTCATTCGCGCGCGTTGCCCGGAGCCATATCGTGCAGATCATGGACGGGGCGATCAGCCGCCAGCATGGAATGCGTCGATGCGCAGGATATGTCCGGCGCCTCCTTCACTTGAACCTCACGCGAAGCCGCGGCAATGGCAGCAATGAGCTCTTCGTCTGGTCATCGATAATCTCGTTGATTCTAAGCAGTCCATTGCCGCACACGATCACCGGCTTGCCGTGTTGGAAAAAGATTAGCTTGCCTGGAGATCTATTGACGATAGCCACATCGTCGACCGCCTCGGCGGAAAGTATTCGCATTTTCCTTCCGTCCATTGTGGTGGAAGCTCCCTTATACGGAAAGCCCACGGCATCGATAAACCGCCTGATGGAATCCGAGGAAAGATGCCAGTCGATTGCGTAGTCTTCCTCGTCTCGCCACAAGGAGTAGGTAGCCTGCTTTTCATCTTGCTTGTAACTCGATGGACGATCTCCATTCGCAATCGCCTTGGCGATACGCAACGCAAGTCCCTTGTAATTCTCGGTCGCAAGCTCGATGGCTTTCTGAATCGGCATGGGATATGTAACCCGCGTTTCTGCCTGTGCGATGACATCGCCACGATCGTATTCGTCATTGGCATAAAACGCGGTAACTCCAATTCGGTCATCTCCGTTGATCAAGGCTGTTACCAGAGGGTTAAACCCGCGACACTTCGGGAGTAATGAGTCATGCAATACAATCAAGGATGTTGAACGGGCGTCGATCAGCCAGCGCCACGAGATTGCCATGGCATACTCGGTGTCAATCGTACGAAGCCCGGTGCGGTTCGAAAATGTTATTCCGCTGTGGTCGCAGAGCTTCTTGATGTCGTCGTGGAAATCCTTCACCACAGTTGGATCGGCGGCTGAAATAACCGAATGGATAACGTCTGGCACATCGGCAATCAGAGCCTTGAGGACTTCATATCCTTTCTGGGTCAGAAGCAGAAGTGTGATTTTATTTCTCATGAGCACTCATGGCGCGCGGTCAGGACGCGCCGGAAATGCGGGAGTAGACATGTTTGATGCTTTGCCGGGCTCCGCCGCATTGAACAATTCGACCGCGGCTTGGTAAAGACGGGAGCGCGGAGGTAGGAGTGTCATTTCGCCGATGGGATCGCGAAGCCCCTGTTGGACTTGGCGACACCTATCGAACTTTTATCGAATTCAAATCGCGTGCCATTCGCTGAGGAACCCCCGACACGTCGGTCTTGGTCTGATATCCGATGAGATAGGGCGGGCGGTCCATAGTCCGCATGTGCATCCGAGCCAGGTACTCGCCGATGATTCCCAGCGCGAATAGTTGGACGCCCGAGAAAATCGCGACTATCGAAGCAAGGAACGGAAATCCAGGCACGCCCCCGCCGTGAATTGCGTAGTTCACAAGGACGTAAGCCAGAACGAGAAATCCAAGGAACGCAAAGGCGAAGCCTATGATGCTGGCGAACTGAAGCGGCAGCGTGGTGAAGCCCGTCATTAGATTCAGCGCGTGCGTGATCAGCTTTCGCACCGTGTAGTTCGACGCTCCCACAGTGCGGGGATCGTGGCGGACGAAGATATGGGTAAAACGTGTGGTCCCCCAGGTAAGCAGGACATCGATGGTAGTTCGCAAAAGCTGCGCGGATGGGCATCCGAAATGCGCGAAACGCGCTGACATGACGGGCCGTCTGGGCACCCATTGCATTTTGCAGAGCCAATTTGGTGATTCGTGATGCCTTATCCCGAAGGAAGCCGTGCTGTTCTATCTCCGGTGCACCGTACACGACGTCAAACCCTTCTCCGAGCTTCGCGAGGAGCTTGGGGATTTCTTCGGGCGGGTTCTGGAGATCATCGTCCAGTGTGACAACAATCTCGTGATTTGCTGCTCGGATGCCACAGAGCAACGCGTTGTGCTGACCGAAATTGCGGGTGAAACGGTAGCCGCGGACACGTGCGTCGGTGCCGGAGAGCTCCTCGATGACTCGCCACGAGCCGTCCCCTCCGCAGTCCTCGACTAAGACAATCTCATAGTCTCTTGCACATGAAGTCAATACGGTGGTAAGGCGCTGGTACAGTGCC
>VBCZ01000152.1 GCA_005889025.1 Betaproteobacteria bacterium | reverse complement strand
GGGACTGACGACCTCCGGTCTCAGACTAGTTTATGGTGGAACGGTAAGCGAGCCAGCCAGAATTCTCTCGCCGATGTGGACGGAAAGGTAGAGGTAAATCCAGTCGAAGTTATCGAAAAGGCTTATCGAGGCTCGGCATGGCGCCGGCGGTTTGGCTAGACTACCGCCAACCGCGACTTTTGTCAGCCGTGAAACAGATGCAACCTGGTGCCCGTCATCGCGGCGACAAAGCCTGATCGCAGCTACGAGCCCACATCGGCCCACGCGCCCGTACGAGCGCTGACTGCGAGCGCATCGAGCGTCAGTGCAATGTCAATTGATTCGTCCGGCGTAGCCCCGACCCATTGACCGAAACCATGTCGAACGAGATCATGGAACGACTCGGCCTCCGCCAGAAATCCGTTGCCCGAAGCTGTCTCAATAATTTCGCGCTGTGCATCCCAACCCGTCCCGCGCTTAACCTCAAGAACCGGCGGGAATGCCGCGGAGGTATCGTTCAAGTAGGTCGTGTTGATCGAACCAGCATCGCCTGCGATGAAGGGCCATTGTGGTCAGATCTACCCCTGACTCAGCCCATCGTGAAATGGCGAATACGCGGGTTGGCTTGGTACCGGCGACAGTCCGGACCAGGCTAACTGGATAGGAGCCGGCATCCATGAGCGCTCCCCCCGCGAGGGTCGGATTCATTCGGATATTCGCCACGTCAGTCAGCGGAAATCCGAATGACGCTTGAATCAGCTGCAACTTGCCGATGGCATCGGCGGTGAGCAATTCCTGCATCTTCAAGGTCTGGGGTTGCGCGCGGTAGGGGTATGCCTCGACAACATACACACCATTTGCCCGCGCGGCTTCGAACACCGCTCGCGCCTCGGCCGCCGTAGCTGCAAGGGGCTTCTCGCACAATACATGCTTGCCCGCATCAGCGGCACGGATCGACCACGCGGCGTGAAGGTTGTTGGGGAGAGGGACGTAGATCGCATCGATTTCGGGGTCATGGAGCAACGCTTCATAGGTGGGGTGAACCATTGCGACGCCGGCGTCCCGCGCGAACGCGGTCGCGCGATCGACGTCCCGGCTTGCCACCGCGGCTACAACGACCTTGCGCGATGGGCGCACTCCGTCCACAAACAGCCGAGCGATCTTTGCGGCCCCGAGGACTCCGATCCGCAGGGGGCTGTCAGGGGACAAATTCATTGCGGCACTCCCAGCGGGGCTCGAGCGTGATTGGGCGGAGCGATGCACTATGCAGTCGACTCACTGCGCTCCCAACGGATCTCGGATTTGGGCCGCAAACGGGTCGCAGGAATTTCTGATTCAGCTAAGCCACCAGTCTCCGGAAACCATCTGCGCGACACAGTCCTGAATGTGCGTGATCGTCGTTGCCTGAGCTCCGCGCCAATCACGTTCCAGGGCAAACGTCAGCAGCTTGCGATGCTCTTCTGCGACGGGTTCTCCGCGAAAGACTGCTGCGAGCATGAGGTAGCGCAGGTATTTGTCATAGATGCTAGCGTGCATTTCAAGAAGAACGCGTGAGCCGCAGGCAGAAATGAGAGCGTTGTGAAATTCCCAATCGTATCGCCGGAGGATCTCCTCTCCAGATCGGTCTCCAGCGGCCATTCGTTTCTCCTGTGAGGCCAACTTGTGGTGCGCCGCAACGACGCGTCCCTCCCATTCCACGTCACCAGCCTCGAACGAACTTCGCAGCGCGTCGCATTCGAGAAGCTGACGCATGGCGGCGACCTCGCGCAAATTGTCGGGAGAAACCGATGCGACTTCGAAACCGCGCGCGCCCTCGGCAGTAATGAGCCCTTCGGACGCAAGGCCGTTGAAGATTTCCCGCAAGGTACTCACCGCCGAGCCATAGGCATCTCGCATTCGATCAAGTGTCAATTTCTGGCCGGGCGCAAGGCGCCCATAGACGATGTCGGCTCGGACGCGGCGGTAAGTCATTTCGCCTACGGGCGTATTTGGCGCCGCAGGATGTGCCAACCCTTTGTGCCTAGTTACTACCACCCGTTTGCCCAACGTCTTGGGCGGTGGCTCTCGGTACGGTCGATCTATCGAGCTTCTTCGCATCCTGTATTGCTCCGTTTTTCAGTTGATATTGCTATTGTCCTATGAGCATCATGATATCCTATCGTATTCGAGGCGCACAACAATTGTCGACAACGGGCGGAGCCCGCCCGTTACGCGCAACTCAAACGGAGGAGTTCATGCAGACCAAGCTCACACGTCGCTCGCTGCTGGCGGCCGGTGCATCGATGCTGGCGCTCGGCGCACTACCCCGCGCCCAAGCGCAGACACGGACCAAACTGCGTTTCAGCTCTGCGTTCACCGAACAGGATTTGCGCGCAGATGCGTACAAGTCATTCGCCACCGCAATCAAGGACGGCTACGACTTCGAGCCTTACTGGGGAAACACGCTATTCAAGCAGGGCACCGAACTCATTGCCCTTCAACGGGGCAACCTGGAAATGGTCAACCTCGCGCCCGCGGACATATCGAAGCAGATTGCCGCGTGGTCGCTGATGACTTCCGCTTATCTATTTCGCGACACGGCCCACTTGAAGAAGACGTTCAAGAGCGACGTTGGGCGGGAGTTCATCAAGATGGCCAAAGACCAACTCGGAATCCAGATCATCACGCCTGTCTACTTTGGGTCGCGTAACGTCAACCTGAAGCCTGACCGTCAGATCAAGACCCCGGCGGACATGGCTGGAATCAAACTGCGGATGCCGCCTGGTGAGTTCTGGCAGTTTCTCGGGGAATCCATCGGCGCCAATCCGGTGCCTGTTGCGTATGCTGAGGTATACACGGCGCTGCAGGGTCGCGAGCAAGCTCATGAAGTTCTACGAAGTAACGACGCAATTTGTGCTGACCGGTCACGTCATCGGGTACGACGTGATGAGCATCAGCGGCAAGATCTGGGATGCAATGACTCCTGCCCAACAGACGGCGTTTCAGGCAGCCGCGGAGAAAGCGATCGACGACTACGTCGTGAAGTTCAGCGCCCAGGAAAAAGAGGTTCTCGATTTCTTCAAGGCAAACGGCAAAAAGGTCTACACACCGGACCTCAACGCGTTCCGCACGTTCGCCCAGAAGAAGTATCTCGACAAGTACGGCCAGGACTGGCCCAAAGGCGCGCTAGAGCGGATCAACGCTCTGTAGCCAAGACGCAAGTTACCCTGTGTAGTGACCGGCATTACCAGCCATTGTCCGCAATGGCTGGCCGGCCACTGGTCGTTTGCAACAGTGCCTTTCCGCGGAGCCGATGACCGGTATGGAACCTACGAAGCCGGGCAATTCCCTGAGTGCCACTTCGTGGCTGAGAAAACGGGCTGAGAACGTGATCGTTGCGCTGATCGCAATCATGTTCATCTCCTTCCTGCTGCAAATTGCCTTTCGCTACTTCTTGAACCGTCCACTTGGTTGGACCGATGAAGTCACCGTCCTCTGCTGGGTGTGGCTGGTGCTCTGGGGGGCGGCGTTCACGAACTCGCCGTACCTTCACGGTCATTTCCAGCCTGGCTTTGGTCGCTCTATTCGTCATCTCGCTGCCGGCGTCGTGGAGCTATGTGCTCTTCATGAAGCGTGAGAAGTCTGCTTACCTGGGAATGCGGTTCGACTATCTGTACTCCATCTACATCATCTTTTCGGTCGCCTGCATCGTCAAGCACGTGCGGATCGCCTGGAACGCGGTTCGTGGCCGCGAATCGCCAGAGGTGGACGTACTCGAAGACGGGGAGCGGATCTGATGCCCAGCTATTTCACGCTGTGCATCATTGTCTTGATTGCGCTCGCGCTATTCGGGTTGCCGATCGGTCTGTCGATGATCTGTGCATCGGTGTTCTATCTGCTCGTGGCCGGTCTCGACCTTGGAACGGCGGGCGAGCAGATCCTGAACGGCCTGTTCAACAGCTATGTTCTTTTGGCAGTACCGCTATTCATCCTTGCCGCGGATTTGATGAACAGCGGAAGCTTGACGGACCGGCTTCTGAAGTTTTGTCTTGTGCTTGTAGGCCGATTTCGCGGTGGGCTGGGTCACGTCAACGTTGTTGCGAACATCATCTTTGCGGGAATGTCGGGTTCGGCCATCGCAGACGCCGTTGGCATTGGCCGCATCATTATCGGCATGATGACGCGCAATGGAAAGTATCCCATTGAGTATGCCGCCGCGATCACGGCTTCAGCTGCCATCATCGGACCTATCATTCCACCATCAATTCCGATGGTCGTGTATGCACTCGTTTCCGATACATCGATCGGCTATCTCTTCCTTGGAGGAGTCATTCCGGGGCTGTTGCTCGGTGTTGCGTTCATGACGATGAACACGGTGATAGCACGACGCAGAAATTATCCCGTTGAGCCACCAGTTCCGATGCGAGAGATGCCGCGCATTACAATGGATGCGTTTCCTGCATTGATGCTGCCGGTCGTGCTGCTGTTTGGCATCTACGGCGGGGTGATGACGCCGACGGAGGGCGCGGCGGCAGCGGCAGCGTACGCGCTATTGGCATCGGCGCTTATATACCGCTCGATCTCGCTCAAACAGTTGTACACGATCCTACTCTCAAGCGCTAAGTCGACTACTTCGGTCGGAATGCTGATCGCCGGGGCATTGGTCTTCAATTACGTAGTCACGATCGAAAACGTTCCTCTTTCGGTACAACACTTCATCACTGGATTCCAGCTGACTCCCATTGGGTATTTGCTTCTCGTCAACGCGATATTGCTTGTCCTGGGATGTCTCCTTGAGGGAACCACGATTCTCCTCGTAATCGTTCCAATCCTGATTCCAACGGCTAAGGCATTGGGAATCGATCTCGTTCATTTCGGCGTCCTGGTTGTCGTCAATATCATGATTGGACTGCTCACGCCGCCGTTCGGTCTGCTGCTCTTCGTCGTCGCGAACATGACCCAGAAGCCCCTGATGTCGATTGTCCGGGAAGCGACACCTTTCATTTTTGTCGCAATAGTTGTTCTGGCGATCATCGCCTTCGTTCCACAAACTGTACTGTGGTTGCCACGGGTCATGGGCTACAAAGGGTAGGTAGCCACCCGTACCGGCCAATAGTGAATCATGACAAACACCAAACCGATCTATGTCTTGAATGGCCCCAACCTGAACCGGCTGGGCCGGCGAGAACCGGAAATCTACGGCAAAGTGACACTCGCGGAGATCGAAGCGCGATGCAGAAACGCAGCTGGCAATCGGGCAATCGAGTTTCGACAGACGAACAGTGAATCGCAGCTGATCGATTGGATCCACGAGGCCAGCGACCTTGGCAGCGGCATAGTCATCAATCCAGCCGCTTACTCGTTTACGTCAATCGCGATTCTCGATGCCCTGAAGATGTTCGCCGGACCGATTGTGGAACTTCATATTTC
>VBCZ01000150.1:475-9018 GCA_005889025.1 Betaproteobacteria bacterium | reverse complement strand
CGGGCGGCAGCACAGGCAGCACTTCGAGAATCATCCACTCGGGCTTGATGCCCGACTTGTGGAACGCCTCCAGCACCTTGAGCCGCTTGGCGATCTCCTTGATCTTGGTGTCCGAGCCGGTGGTCTCGAGCTCCTTGCGCAGCTTCTCGATCTCGGTGTTGACTTCGAGCGACTTCAAGAGCTCGCGGATGCCCTCCGCGCCCATGCTCCCCGAGAAATCATCGCCATATTGCTCGACCTTGGCGAGGTAATCGTCCTCGGTCAGGAGCTGGCCGCGATTGAGCGGCGTCATCCCGGGCTCCGTGACGACATACGCTTCGAAATACAGTGCGCGCTCGATGTCGCGCAGCGTCATGTCGAGCACCATGCCCATGCGTGAGGGCAGGCTCTTCAAGAACCAGATGTGGGCGACGGGCGACGCGAGCTCGATATGGCCCATGCGCTCGCGGCGCACCTTGGCGAGCGTCACCTCGACGCCGCACTTTTCGCAAATAACGCCGCGATGCTTCAGGCGCTTGTACTTGCCGCACAGGCACTCATAGTCCTTGACCGGCCCGAAAATCTTGGCGCAGAACAGGCCGTCGCGCTCGGGCTTGAAGGTGCGGTAATTGATCGTCTCGGGCTTCTTGACCTCGCCGTACGACCACGAGCGGATCTTTTCCGGCGATGCCAGCCCGGTCTTGATCGCGTCGAACTCTTCTTCCTGGGTGACCTGCTTGAACAGATCGAGCAATGCTTTCATTCATCAGCTCCTGTTAAGGCGCGCAGCGTACGCACCAACAATTCGTAGCCTTTCCTGCTGTGAATCGTCTGGTTCAGTTGGCAAATAAGCCAGCGATTCACAGGTAATCCGATCCGCACTCAATACCTCTCGAGGTCGATGTCGATCGCCAGCGAGCGAATTTCCTTCACCAGCACGTTGAACGATTCCGGCATGCCGGCCTCGATCTTGTGCTCGCCCTTGACGATGTTCTCGTACACCTTGGTCCGGCCGTTGACGTCATCGGACTTGACCGTGAGCATCTCCTGCAGCGTGTACGCCGAGCCGTATGCCTCCAGCGCCCAGACTTCCATCTCGCCGAAGCGCTGACCGCCGAACTGCGCCTTGCCGCCGAGCGGCTGCTGCGTCACCAGGCTGTATGGCCCCGTCGAGCGTGCATGCATCTTGTCGTCGACCAGGTGATGCAGCTTGAGCACGTGCATGAAACCGACTGTCACGGGCCGGTCGAAAGCCTCTCCGGTGCGGCCATCGTGCAGCGTGACCTGTCCGCTGCGGGGCAATCCGGCGAGCTCGAGCATGTCCTTGATCTCGGCTTCGGTCGCGCCGTCGAACACCGGCGTCGCGAAGGGCACGCCGTCCTTGAGGTTCTCGCCCAGCTGCAGGATTTCGGCATCGTCGAGCGAGTCGATGCCTTCCGGCTTGCCGGTGCCGTTATAGATGCGATTGAGGAGCTTCCGCACCTCGATGGCGTTCTTCGCTACCTTCATCAGTTCGCCGATCCGCTGACCCAGGCCCTTGGCCGCCCACCCGAGGTGGACTTCAAGGATCTGGCCAACGTTCATCCGTGACGGCACACCGAGCGGATTGAGCACGATATCGACCGGTGTTCCATCCGCCATATAGGGCATGTCTTCCACCGGAACGATCTTGGACACCACGCCCTTGTTGCCGTGTCGGCCGGCCATCTTGTCGCCCGGTTGCAGGCGGCGTTTCACTGCGACGTAGACCTTGACCATCTTTTGCACGCCTGGCGGCAATTCGTCGCCTTGCGTGAGCTTCTTTTTCTTCTGCTCGAACATCTGGTCGAACTGAACGCGAGTCTGCGCGATCGATTCCTTCATCGCTTCGAGCTGACGCGCGGCGTCCTCGTTGGCAAGCCGGATATCGAACCAGTCGTGACGGTTGGTGCCCTCGAGGTAATCCTTGGTCAGCCGCGACCCCTTGGCCAGACGCTTCGGCCCACCGTTGGCGGTCTTGCCCAGCAGGAGCTTTTCGATCCGCGCGAACGCGTCGTTTTCGACGATGCGCAGCTGATCGTTCAGGTCCTTGCGGTAACCCTTGAGCTCATCATCGATAATCTGCGCCGCGCGCTTGTCGCGCTCGATGCCTTCGCGAGTGAAAACCTGGACGTCGATCACGGTCCCGGAAATTCCCGACGGCACGCGAAGCGACGTGTCTTTTACGTCGGAGGCTTTTTCTCCGAAGATCGCCCGCAACAGCTTCTCTTCCGGCGTGAGCTGCGTTTCGCCCTTGGGCGTCACCTTGCCGACGAGCACGTCCCCCGCCTCCACCTCGGCGCCGATATACACGATGCCGGATTCGTCGAGGCGAATGAGCTGGGCTTCGCCCAGGCTGGAAATGTCGCGGGTGATGTCCTCGGGGCCGAGCTTGGTGTCTCGCGCGACAACGGAAGGCTCCTCGATGTGGATCGAGGTGTAACGATCATTGCCTACGACGCGTTCCGAGATGAGGATCGAGTCCTCGTAGTTGTAGCCGTTCCAAGGCATGAACGCGACCAGCATGTTTTGACCGAGCGCGAGCTCGCCCATGTCGGTCGAGGCGCCGTCGGCGATGACGTCGCCCTTGGCGATCACATCGCCGATCTGCACCAGCGGCCGCTGATTGATGTTGGTGTTCTGATTGCTTCGCGTGTACTTGGTGAGGTTGTAGATGTCCACGCCGACCTCGCCTGCCGCGGTCTCGGTATCGTGCACACGCACGACCATCCGGTTCGCGTCGACGTAATCGACCTTTCCACCCCGTCGTGCAAGCACGGCCGTCCCCGAGTCCACCGCCGCGGTACGCTCGACGCCCGTGCCCACCAGGGGTTTTTCGGCCCGCAGACACGGGACGGCCTGCCGCTGCATGTTCGAGCCCATCAGCGCGCGATTGGCGTCGTCATGCTCGAGAAACGGGATCAGCGACGCGGCGACCGAAACGATCTGCGCTGGGGCCACGTCCATGAACTGCACCTTGTCGGCGGTGGAGAGCATGAATTCGTTCTTGCAACGACAGGAGACCAGCTCGTCCTTGAGCCGTCCGTTCTTGTCGAGCGTCGCATTGGCCTGGGCGATGACATACGCGCCTTCCTCGATCGCCGAGAGGTAATGGATCTCGTCGGTCACTTTGCCGCTGACGACCTTGCGGTACGGGGTCTCGAGAAAGCCGTACTCGTTGGTGCGCGCATAGAGCGCCAGCGAGTTGATCAGGCCGATGTTCGGGCCTTCCGGCGTCTCGATCGGGCACACCCGCCCATAGTGTGTCGGATGCACGTCGCGGACTTCGAAGCCGGCGCGCTCGCGCGTCAGCCCGCCGGGGCCCAGCGCGGAGACGCGCCGCTTGTGCGTGATCTCCGAGAGCGGGTTGGTCTGGTCCATGAACTGCGACAGCTGCGAGCTTCCGAAGAATTCCTTGATCGCGGCCGATATCGGCTTGGCGTTGATGAGGTCGTGCGGCAGCAGGTTCTCGCTCTCGGCTTGGCCCAGGCGCTCCTTGACCGCGCGCTCGACGCGCACCAGCCCGGACCGGAACTGGTTCTCGGCGAGCTCACCCACCGAGCGCACGCGGCGATTGCCCAGGTGGTCGATGTCATCGATCTCACCGCGGCCATTGCGCAGCTCAACGAGTATCTTGATGACGGCAATGATGTCGTCGTTGGTGAGCGTGCCGGAGCCGGTCAGCTCGGTCCGTCCGACGCGGCGGTTGAATTTCATGCGTCCGACAGGCGACAGGTCATAGCGTTCTTCATTGAAGAACAGACCGTGGAACAACGCCTCAACCGCTTCCTCGGTCGGCGGCTCGCCCGGCCGCATCATGCGGTAGATCGCGACACGCGCCGCCATCTGGTCGGGCGTGTCGTCCATCTTCAGGGTTTGCGCGATGTACGGTCCCTGATCGAGGTCGTTGATGTAGATCGTGTGGATCTTGGGCACACCCGCCTCGAGCAACTTTTCCAGAAGCTCTTCGGTGATTTCGTCATTGGCCGACGCGAGAATCTCGCCGGTGTCCTTGGCGACGATGTTTTCCGCCAATGTCCGCCCGACGATGTAGTCGTTCGGAACGACGATCTTCTTGACCCCGGCCTCCGCAAGCTCGCGGATGTGCCGCGCGGTGATCCGCTTGTCCTTCTGGACGATCACCTTGCCATCCTTCGACGCGAGGTCGAACTTGGCGACTTCGCCGCGCAGCCGCTCGGGAACGAGATCCATCTGCGAGCCCTTTCTCGACAGGTTGAACGTGTCGAAAGCAAAGAACTGCTTGAGGATGTCTTCGTTGGTAAGCCCAATCGCCTTGAGCAGGGTCGTTGCCGGCATCTTGCGGCGGCGGTCGACACGGAAGTACAGGTAATCCTTGGGATCGAACTCGAAATCGAGCCACGAACCCCGGTAGGGGATGACGCGCGCCGAGAAAAGCAGCTTGCCCGAGCTGTGGGTCTTGCCGCGATCGTGCTCGAAAAACACGCCGGGGCTGCGATGCAGCTGCGAGACGATCACGCGCTCAGTGCCATTGATGACGAAGGAGCCGTTGTTGGTCATGAGGGGGATCTCGCCCATGTAGACTTCCTGCTCCTTGACCTCCTTCACCGTCTCTTTCGGCGCTTCCTTGTCCATCAGGATCAGACGCACCTTGGCGCGCAGGGCCGAGCAGTACGTGAGCCCGCGCTGCTGACATTCCGTGACATCGAACGCCGGCGGGAGCAGCGAATAGCCGACAAACTCCAGCCGTGCATTGCCGGAATGGCTGGAGATCGGAAAAATGGACGTGAAGGCCGCTTGCAGGCCCTCGTTCTTGCGCGATTCGGACGCGGTCATTTCCTGCAGAAATGCGCGGTACGACGACAACTGTGTTTCCAGCAGGAACGGCACCGGCAGCACGCTCGCACGCTTGGCGAAACTCTTGCGAATGCGTTTCTTCTCGGTAAACGAATACTGAGCCATGGACCTTGACCTCGTTAGCGATTTCGCGGGTCACCGCAGCAGCGCGAGCTGCCGGGCGTTCCCGTCTTTCATCGACTGAAGCGGAGCGTTGCGCTCCCTGGAGGATGGTGGTTGGCCACTACCAACCGCTGGCGGACGACGGTCCGCGCGACCCTTACAGGTTGCGCACCGTCCGACCAAACCTGTCTTCTGCAGTCGGGGCAGAAGACGAAGATAAGCAAACCTATATGCGGCCGCCCATCGCAATCTCAAGAGGCGGGTAAACTTGCTTGTCTTCGGCTTCTGGGGGCGAGACGCCCCCGAACCGAAATGCAACGAGCTACTTGACCTCCGCCTTGGCGCCGGCGTCCTCCAGTTTTTTCTTGGCGGCTTCCGCGTCGGTCTTGTTGATGCCTTCTTTCACCGCCTTCGGCGCGCCATCGACCAGGTCCTTGGCTTCCTTCAGGCCGAGCCCGGTGATCTCGCGCACCGCCTTGATGACGTTCACTTTGTTGTCGCCGAAGGACGACAGCATCACGGTGAACTCGGTTTGCTCTTCGGCTGCGGGCGCCGCCGCGGCTCCCGCAGCCGGGGCGGCGGCCGCCACGGCGGCAGCCGCGGACACGCCGAACTTCTCTTCCATCGCCTTGATGAGCTCGGAGAGCTCCAGGACGGTCATCGACGAGATCTTGTCGAGGATTTCAGCTTGTGCAACAGCCATGATCAACTCCTAAGTCAAAGGTTCCAAAAAATTGAAATCGGCCTCGCCTTCAGCTTGCCGGCTTGGCATCGCGTACCGCCGCCAATGTCCTCACGAACCTGCCCGGCACTTCGTTGAGCGTCCGGACGAACTTGGCGATGGGCGCCTGCATCGTGCCCAGCAGCTTGGCAATCAGCTCATTGCGCGAGGGCAGTGCCGCCAGCGCAGAGATCTCCTTGGCGGACATCATCTGGCCGGGCATTGCACCGCCCGTGATCACGAACTTCTCGTTGCCCTTGGCAAAGTCGTTGAGGACCTTCGCCACCGCAACGGGATCGGGGCCGATGCCATACGCGAGCGGCCCGACCATCCGGTCGGCCAGCGGAGCGAAAGGCGTTTCGGCGACCGCCCGGCGCACCAAGGTGTTTTTCACCACCCGGAAGTACACGCCGGAAGCCCGCGCCCTGGCGCGCAGCTGCGTCATCGCCGCGACTGCCATGCCACGGTTCTCGACCATGACGATGGCCTGAGCGCCCGCGACCTGCTTCGCGACTTCCGCGACTACCGCCTGCTTTTGTTCCAAATTAAGACCCAAGGTACACCTCCAATTTGCGACACTCGCACACCGGCTTAGGTGCGCGCACTTTCGGTGACCTTATGTCAGGAGTGATTCCTGTCTAAAGGGACACCATCTGCGCAGGACGTCGTTGCTGCCGGCGATTAAGCTCAACGCGAGCTCCTGCGGTCTTTGACGGCTGATGGGGTCAGACCCCATTCCCCCCGCCAATTCGCTCGGGGTCAGACCCCATTTTTCCTTTGGTTCCGCGTTGTCATCGATGGCCCCAAAAATGGGGTCTGACCCCATTAATGCTGACAGCGAGCGAAACTTTCGGCGACCCCATCAATGCGCCTGCGTCTGTTGCACGAGCCCGGCGGTATCGACGCGCACGCCGGCGCCCATGGTGCTCGAGACGCTGATCTTCTTGAGGTAGATGCCCTTGGTGCCCTGCGGCCTGGACTTGTTCAGCGCTTCGATTAGCGCCATCAAATTGGTTTTCAGCTGATCGGGCGTGAACGATGCGCGGCCGATGGTGCATTGAATGATTCCTGCCTTGTCGGTGCGGTACTGGACCTGACCGGCCTTGGCATTCTTGACCGCGGTAACAACGTCGGCGGCCACGGTACCCACTTTTGGGTTCGGCATCAGCCCACGCGGCCCGAGGATCTGGCCAAGCTGGCCGACGACCTTCATCGCATCCGGAGACGCGATCACGACGTCGAAGTCCATGAAGCCTTCCTTGACTTTCGCGGCGAGATCCTCGAAACCGACGATGTCGGCTCCAGCTTCGGCTGCAGCCTTGGCCTTTTCACCTTGCGCGAACACAGCGACACGCACTTTTTTTCCCGTGCCCGAGGGCAGGACGACCGAGCCACGGACCGTTTGATCCGATTTCTTGGCATCGACGCCCAGATTGACCGCGATGTCGACAGATTCGTCGAACTTGGCGGTTGCGGTTTCCTTGACTAGCTTCAGCGCCTCGTCGAGCGGGTACGTCTTGATGTGATCGACCTTGCCGCGCACCGCTCTCATGCGCTTGGAAAGATGCGGAGATTCCTTGTTTTGTCCGGCGGCCATGATTACTTCACTCCTTCGACGGTGATGCCCATGCTGCGGGCGCTGCCGGCAATCGTCCTTACCGCGGCATCGAGATCGGCGGCGGTGAGATCGGGCGTCTTGATCTTGGCGATCTCCTCCGCTTGAGCGCGCGTGAGCTTGCCGACCTTGTCGGTGTGCGGTTTGGGACTGCCCTTGTCGACCTTGGCCGCCTTCATGATCAACACCGTCGCGGGCGGTGTTTTCATCACGAACGTGAAGCTCTTGTCGGCGTAGGCCGTGATCACTACAGGGATCGGCAGGCCCGGCTCGAGCTTCTGCGTCTGCGCATTGAACGCCTTGCAGAATTCCATGATGTTCAGGCCGCGCTGGCCGAGCGCCGGGCCGATCGGCGGGCTGGGATTGGCCTTGCCCGCCGGAACCTGCAGCTTGATGAAAGCGAGTATTTTCTTTGCCATGTTGCTATCTCCGCGGGTCCAAGCGGGCGCGAATCGCGCCCTCCCCGATTAACATCACCGGGCAACTCCGGGCTTTTGTCCGAGTTAAGGGGCGGCGCAGGGCGGCGCCCACTTCAACGAGGACAGATATTCCGTCGCGCGGAGCGTGACGGAATATCAAGCTTTTTCCACCTGCGAAAAATCCAGTTCCACCGGCGTCGACCGTCCAAAAATCGTCACCGAGACACGCAGCTTGCTTTTTTCGTAGTTCACGTCTTCGACGTTGCCGTGAAAGTCGGTGAAAGGGCCTTCCTTGACGCGCACCGCCTCACCCATTTCGAACAACACCTTCGGGCGCGGCTTCTCGACGCCTTCCTGAACCTGCTTCAGGATGGCGTCGACTTCCTTTTGCGTGATCGGCGTCGGCTTGTTCGCCGTGCCGCCGACAAAACCGGTGACTTTCGGCGTGCTCTTGACGAGATGCCAGGTGTCGTCGGTCATTTCCATTTCGACCAGAACATAGCCCGGGAAGAATTTGCGCTCGGAAATCGACTTGGCCCCGTTCTTCATTTCCACGACTTCTTCGACCGGCACCAGAATCTTGCCGAACTTGTCGCTCATCTCGGACCGCTTGATGCGTTCGGTAAGCGCACGCATGACGCTTTTCTCGAATCCCGAGTAGGCGTGCACCACAAACCATTTCTTGCCGCTCATGATTCAACCCGTCCCGTCGCCAGCTTGACCAGCCACGCCAGCGATGTATCGACGGCGAACAGGAAGATCGCCATGACTACGGCAAAAGCAAACACGATTGCGGTTGTCTGGATCGTTTCCTTGCGAGTCGGCCACGACACTTTTGCCGCCTCCTGCCACG
>VBCZ01000150.1:0-388 GCA_005889025.1 Betaproteobacteria bacterium | reverse complement strand
GGCCGCGAGCAACCCGCCGAGGACCATCAGCACCCGCAACACCTGCGCGATTTCGCTGAAGTGGTAATAGCCCCAGACTCCAGCGATCACCAATCCCACTGCAACCGCGATCTTGATCTTGTCCATGTCGGGGATCAGAGGTCAGGGATGAGGAATCAGAGAAAAACTCGACGGCGATATTTCCGCCGACGACGGTGCTTGTCTCCGATTCTGCTTTCCTGTTCCGCCGTTTACCTTTCTTCGCAACTCGAATGACTGGCGTCGACTTTCGCCGCAACTCGACTGACTGCCATCAGCTTCTGATACCTGATAGTGGCAGGCCAGGAGGGAATCGAACCCCCAACCTGCGGTTTTGGAGACCGCCGCTCTGCCAATTGAGCTACTGGCC